>NZ_BAAGVG010000022.1:0-117692 GCF_054780995.1 Bordetella tumbae | reverse complement strand
CCACCAGATTCCCTCTGGTGGGGTTTTGTCTTTGGGCGATCATAAAAAACGATGTACGTGGATCAGCTTCGTTCGAGGTCACGCGCTGGCGGATTCTGAGCCGCTTTTCTACGATGTGGCGCTCAAACCTCATCTCGATTTCTATCCCCGATCTGGCGTCTTTGTGCGGTAAGATTGGCTAAATCTATTCGATGGAGCGGTTATCGTGAGCGATCCCCAGATCCCTACTCAACCCAACAATTCGCTCGACCTGCGTACGCTGACCCACGTCACCTATGGCTTATATGCCCTGGGTTTTGTGACCGGTGGCTTTTTGGGTATAGCGACATTGGCAGCTGTGGTGTTGATGTACCTCAAACGTACTGATGCGGCAGGCACGATGTATGCAGCGCATTTTGATTGGCTGTTACGTACGTTCTGGTGGGCCCTGCTGTGGCTTGCGATCAGCGCGATAGCTACGTTGATTTTTATCGGCTGGCTCGGTGTAGTGGCCACCGTGGTTTGGGTGCTCTATCGCTTGATTAAAGGCTGGTTGGCGCTCATGGAAGGCTCGGTGCCTACCCAGTACAGCTAAATCCTGCCTATGGCCGTCTGCTACGTTCAGGCGGCCAGATTTATTTTGCGCAGGTAAAAATAAAAACGGCTGACCGTGGTCAGCCGTTTTTATTTGGGCTCGCGTCTTGATGCACGCCCGGTGCGGCAAGCCCTGGGCGTATGGGCCGTCATAAACGGCCCACGACAGCAGACGGGGGACGTACTGGGTACGACCCGTTACCTGCTTACTTCAGGTGGGCGTTGACCAGCTTGGTCAATTCGAACATCGTGACTTGATCTTTGCCAAAGATCGGACGCAGCTTGGCGTCAGCGTTGATGTTGCGTTTGTTGCTGGCATCTTGCAGGTTGTGCTTCTTGATGTATTCCCAGATCTTTTTGGTGACCTCGGTGCGCGGCACGGCGTCGGAGCCAATGACTGCAGCCAGCTCGGCGCTGGGAGTCAGGGGCTTCATGAATGCGGCATTCGGCTTGCGTGCGGTCGCGGGTTTGGAGGTTGTAGCCATATTACGGCGCTCCTTCTCTGGCTGTTGGAAAAATTGTCCTGCGGGCGGAGCATAACGTGTCTCTCTCTCAAAGACAAAGCCATTTATGCTCTGTAGCAACTAAAATAGGGGCTTGACCCCCTTCTGTTCAAGGTGCGTAACGTCTCATGTACGCAAGATCAGCACTAGATTCTATCCGTCTATTCCATGACGAGTTGACGGCGATACGCCGGGATTTGCATGCCCACCCGGAATTGGGCTTCGAAGAGGTGCGTACGTCAGGCATCGTGGCGGGCTCATTAGAGGCTCTGGGCATCGAAGTACACCGGGGCATAGGCAAGACAGGGGTTGTGGGCGTTATTCGCGGCAGAAGCTGCGATAGCGGGCGCATGATCGGTCTGCGCGCCGATATGGACGCGCTACCCATGACAGAGGATAACAATTTTGCGTACAAATCCAACAAACCCGGATTGATGCATGGCTGCGGTCACGATGGGCACACCACGATTTTGCTGGGGGCTGCACGCTATCTGGCACAAACGCGCAATTTTGACGGCACCGCCGTATTGATTTTTCAGCCGGCTGAAGAAGGGCGGGGTGGCGCAAAGGCCATGATGGAGGACGGGTTGTTTGATACCTTTCCGTGTGACGCCATCTATGCTCTGCATAATTGGCCGGGTTTAAAACCCGGCACCGTCGGGATCAATCCCGGCCCCATGATGGCGGCGGCGGATCGTTTCGATATCACCATTACGGGGCGTGGCGGCCATGGCGCGCATCCCTACCAGACGATTGACCCTGTCACCATCGCAGGCCATGTGATTACCGCGCTGCAGACGATTGTGTCGCGAAATGTTAATCCGCTGGATTCGGCGGTGCTGTCCATCGGATCGCTGCAGGCAGGGCACCCGGGGGCCATGAGCGTGATTCCCCGCGAAGCCAAATTGGTGGGCACGGTCCGCACGTTCCGCAAATCGGTGCAGGAAATGGTCGAGACGCGGATGCGCGAGCTGGTGAACGCGATCGCCGGCGGTTTTGGGGCGACAGCTGAAATCAATTACCAGCGTATCTATCCCGCGACCCTGAATACGCCGCAGCACGCGAATTTAGTCGCCGATATCGCCACGGATATGATCGGCAAAGAAAACGTGGTGCGCGATCTGGTGCCTTCGATGGGCTCCGAGGATTTTTCGTTCATGCTGCAATCCCGTCCCGGGGCCTATTTCCGCTTGGGCCAGGGCGGAGCCGAATCCGGCTGCGTGCTGCATAATTCCCACTTCGACTTCAATGATGCTGTGATTCCGCTGGGTAGCGCGATGTTTTGCGCCTTGGCCGAGCGTGGCATGCCTTTGGCTGAATAAGCCAGGTTGCTCTCATGTCTGATCAAAACATTACTCAACTTACGATTACCCGTCCCGACGACTGGCATTTGCATTTGCGCGATGGTGCGGCATTGCAGGCCGTGGTGGGCGATACGGCGCGCCAGTTTGCGCGCGCCATCATCATGCCTAATCTGCGTCCGCCTGTGACGACGACCGAACAGGCATTGGCGTATCGCCAACGGATCGAGGACGCCTTGCGGCAGCAGGAAAATGTCCCGGCTTTTACGCCTTTGATGACGCTGTACCTGACGGACAATACGACGGCCGATGAGATCATGCGCGCGCATACGTCCGGCCAGGTGTACGCGGTCAAGCTTTATCCGGCCGGGGCGACCACGAACTCCGACGCCGGGGTGACGGATCTGCTGGGCAAATGCAGCAAGGCACTGCAAGCGTTGGAACGTTGCGGCATGCCTTTGCTGGTGCATGGCGAAGTCACCGACCCGGATATTGACGTGTTCGACCGCGAGGCCGTGTTTATCGATCGCGTGATGCGTCCGCTGCGCAAAGCCTATCCCGGCCTGAAGGTGGTGTTCGAACACATCACGACCAAGGACGGTGCAGAGTATGTGCGTGATGCCGAGGGGCCGACAGCCGCGACGATCACGCCGCAGCACATGCTGTACAACCGGAACGCGATTTTCCAGGGCGGCGTGCGGCCGCACTGGTATTGCCTGCCTATCCTGAAGCGAGAGGTGCATCGCCAGGCGCTGGTCGATGCCGCCACGAGCGGCAGCCCGCGCTTTTTCCTGGGCACGGACAGCGCTCCGCACGCTCGCGGATTGAAAGAGCATGCCTGTGGCTGTGCGGGTTGCTATACGGCACTGCACGCCATGGAACTCTACGCCACGGCATTCGAGCGCGCCGGGCGCCTGGATCGTCTGGAGGGTTTCGCCAGTTTTCACGGACCGGATTTTTACGGCCTGCCACGCAACACCGATACGCTGACGTTGCGGCGCGAGTCGTTCTCGATTCCCGCTGAGTTGCCGTTTGGCGATACCTCGTTGGTCCCCTTGGCGGCCGGCGAATCACTGGATTGGCGTGTGGCTTGAGAGCTTCTGGCGGTGATGCCCCATCGCCTGATGGGCTGGATCGGCATGGAATTGTGCTGCACCTTGGCGAGGTGTGAACTCCTCGCCAAGGTGCCCGTCCAGGTGGCAGGGTTGCCAGTTGCAGTCTATTGATTAGCTGTCGCCGCGCCGAGCCTCCAGCAATTCCCAGCGGGCGAATTTTTCTTCCAGTTCTTTGTCCAGGGCCGCGAGTTCGGTATTGATGCGTTCGACTTCATCAGGCGCATCGCGGTAGAGTGTACCGTCCGCCAAACGAGCGGATAGGTCTTCCTGGCGCGCTTCGATTTTGGCGATCGCGTCGGGTAATCCTTCGAGTTCGCGTTGTTCCCACGAACTGAGCTTGGCTACGCGGGTGGCCTTGGTACGCAGGGCCGCTGTCCCAGTGTCCGAGTTGTTCGTGGCTGTGGTGTTCGCGCCGCTGGCGGCCGCGCGCGCGGGTTTTTCCTGCTGGGCTGCAGGAGCGGCCGAAGCCGGACGTTGAGCGACCCAGTCGTCGTAGCCACCGACATAATCACGCCATTTGCCTTCTCCTTCGTAGGCAATGGTTTGTGTCACCACATTATTAAGAAAGGCACGATCGTGGCTGACGAGCAGGACGGTGCCGGTGTATTCCTGCAGGAGCTCTTCCAGCAGTTCCAGGGTCTCGATATCCAGATCGTTGGTGGGTTCGTCCAGTACCAGTACGTTCGCGGGGCGGGCAAACAGGCGCGCCAATAACAAACGTGCACGCTCGCCGCCGGACAGGCTGCTGACTGGCGAACCCGCCCGTGCAGGCGAAAACAGAAAATCGCCCAGATAGCTCATGACGTGTTTGCGGGTGCCGCCGATTTCTACCCACTCGCTGCCTGGGTTGATGATGTCGACCAGGCTCGCGCTTTCGTCGAGTTGTGCTCGCATCTGATCAAAGTAGGCGACCGACACGTTGGTACCGAGGCGGACGTTGCCGGTGTCTGGCGCCAGTTCGCCCAGCATGATTTTCAATAGCGTGGTTTTACCGGCGCCGTTGGGACCAATGATGCCGATGCGGTCGCCGCGCATGAGCGTCGTGCTGTAGTCTTGGATCACCACTCGGTCGCCAAAGCTTTTGGAGACATTGTCCAGCTCGGCGACGAGCTTGCCCGAGCGCTGGCCTTCGGCGATGGCCAGGCTCACATTCCCCAAACGATCGCGACGTTCGGAGCGCTCGACTCGCAGCTGCTCCAGACGCCGCACGCGGCCTTCGTTACGGGTGCGGCGGGCCTCGACGCCTTTGCGAATCCAGACTTCTTCTTGAGCGAGCAGTTTGTCGAACCGGGCGTTTTCCAGGCGTTCGGACTCCAGCCACTGTGCCTTGCGCTCCTGCCATTGTGAAAAGTTGCCGGGAAAGCTCAGCAGCTTGCCGCGGTCCAGTTCGACGATGCGCGTGGCAATCGCATCCAGAAAGCGCCGATCGTGGGTGATGATGACGGCCGCACCGCGCCAAGTGCGAAGCAGTTCCTCAAGCCACGCAATGCCGGTGAAGTCGAGATGGTTGGTAGGCTCGTCGAGCAGCAGGAGGTCAGGCTCGTCAGCCAGCGCGCGCGCCAACGCGACACGTTTGCGTGTGCCGCCGGACAAGCCGGCAATGCGCGCGTCGCCAGGCAGGCCGAGCCGTTCCAGCAAGGCTTGGACGCGCGATGGCCGCTGCCAGTCTTCGTGATCATCGTCGCGATTAAAGACCACGTCGTATACCGATGCGTCTTCGTCGAGATCGGGTTCCTGCTCGACGGTGGCGACTTTCAGGCCGGAATTGCGGGCGATGTCGCCATCGTCAGGCACGTTGCGCCCATCCAGCAGGCGCAATAGTGAGCTCTTGCCGGCACCGTTGCGGCCGATCAATCCGATACGTTCGCCTTCCTGGATGACGAAATCAGCGTGGTCCAGCAACGGGTGGTGGCCGTACGCGAGTTGTACGTCCGTCAAGGTAATCAAAGTGTTGTTGGCCATGAAATAGACAAAGTGCGGTGATTTGCTGCGATATCGCTATTGTCGCAGGTCGCGCGCTTTGCGTTCCGTATAGCGTCCGACTCAGCCTATCTAAATAGGGACCGAGTTGCTGCGCCGGCTTACCGTACAATGGCGTCCGCAAGGCAGGTCGGGCAATCGCGGTGGGTGCGAATCCATCGAGGAAGGTCCGGACTCCACAGAGCAGGATAGCGGCTAACGGCCGTCCAGCCGCCGCCGGACTCACGTCCGGCCGGTGGTTGAGGAATAGGGCCACAGAGACGAGTCTGCGGCGCGGGCGCGCTTTGGCGCGCACCGGTACGGCCATCTCCGTACTGCGTTCATCGGCGACGATGGGCGGCGTGGCAGGGTGAAACGCGGCAACCTCTATCCGGAGCAACACCAAATAGGCATGTGCACGGCTTTCGGGCCTGAAGGGCGGCTCGCTCTAGCATGCGGGTAGGTGGCTACAGCGGCTCAGCAATGGTCCGCGCAGAGGAATGATTGCCCGCCGAGGTGACTCGGCGTACAGAATCCGGCCTATAGACCTGTCTTGCAGCTGAATACCATCAACGGGGCGGTTTTGCTGCGGCAAGACCGAACGTAAAACATTGAAAGGGCGCTCTATTTGTCCCACTCCTGACTAAGGACTTTTAATTGTTACCGCAACCTCCTGATTTATCAGGGGGTTTTTATTTTTGCCATTTCAAAAACTGTTCTAAGTCCTTGTTGTGATTGAAAAAATTGCAACCGTCCGCTTGACCCGCTTTGTCCATTACCGTAGAGTGGGAAAAAGTAGGAATTTGTGCAATTAAGTGGGGTGAATGTGGTGTTTCAGGGAAGCAGCGCGCTGACGCTCGATGCCAAGGGACGGATCTCGATTCCGACCCGGCATCGTGACGCGCTCGTTGCGCAGGCCGAAGGCCGGCTGACCCTGACCCGCCACCCCGATGGCTGCTTGTTGGTGTATCCGCGGCAAGAGTGGGAAAAAAAGCGCGATCAGATCGCTGCGTTCCCCATGTCGGCGCGCGCACTGCAGCGGCTGTTGTTGGGCAACGCTCAGGACGTCGAGATGGACGGTTCCGGTCGTGTGCTCATCGCGCCTGAACTGCGCAACGCTTCCGGTATGACGCGCGATGTGATGCTGCTCGGTATGGGCGCGCACTTCGAGCTCTGGGATGCCGCTTCCCTGGCCCGCCGCGAGGCGGAGGACCTAGCTCAGGGGATGCCGGACGTGTTGAACCAGTTTTCGTTCTGAAACCGAGTATGGAATTCGAACATCGGCCCGTGCTGCTGGCGCCGACGGTGGATGCGTTATTGCAGGCCAATTTTGGCGGCAAGGGCGCGGCACGGTCAGGCCAGGCGGATGACGCGCAGGC
This sequence comes from Bordetella tumbae, assembly GCF_054780995.1. NCBI lineage: Bacteria > Pseudomonadati > Pseudomonadota > Betaproteobacteria > Burkholderiales > Alcaligenaceae > Bordetella > Bordetella tumbae. Next base: position 110,862 of record NZ_BAAGVG010000022.1, on the reverse strand, counting down.
CGAAGCACAAGCTCACGCGCGCGTACTGCGTGGCGTGTTTGTCGACGGCACCTTCGGGCGCGGTGGGCATAGCAGTGAGTTGTTGAGCCGTCTGGGACCTGAGGCCCGGTTGGTGGTGTTCGACAAGGACCCTCAGGCGATTGCGGTGGCCACGGAGTTGGCGGCGCGCGATCGGCGAGTGACGGTTGTGCATGATGGTTTTGCCACCATGCGCGAGGCGTTGGCAGGACTCGGCATCGAGCATATCGATGGCGTGATGTTGGATCTTGGGGTGTCTTCACCTCAATTGGATGATGCCGGACGAGGTTTTTCGTTTATGCGCGAAGGCCCGCTCGACATGCGTATGGATACGACCCGTGGCCCAACGGTTGCGGATTGGCTGGCAGATGCCAGCGTGGATGAGATGCGGGAGGTCATAGCAGATTATGGCGAAGAACGGTTTGCTTTTCAGGTTGCAAAGGCGATTGCTGCTCGCCGCGCAACACGGCCGCTGCGCACCACGCTCGAGCTTGCCGAGTGCGTCGCCAGCGCCGTCAGGACGCGCGAAAAAGGCCAGCACCCGGCCACTCGCACCTTTCAGGCTTTACGGATTTACATCAATCGGGAACTCGAAGAGCTCGCGCGCGCCCTCGCGTCAGCTCTAGAACTGCTTGCCCCAGGGGGGAGGTTGGCGGTGATCAGCTTTCATTCGCTCGAAGACCGCATGGTCAAACAGTGCATCGCGGCGGCAGCCAAGCCTGCTGTCGCGCATGCACGTCTGCCGTTGCGAGAGAGCGAATTGCCCCAGCCGCTGGTGCGTTCGTTGGGGCGGGTGCTTGCCAGCGATGACGAGATCGCTGGCAATGCCCGGTCGCGTTCGGCGGTGTTGCGAGTTGCCGAGCGTACCAGCACACCCCTGGATGCCGATGCGGCCACATTTGTGCCGGCCATGCGTGTGCCGGGCGAATCGCCTGCCGCCAGGCGCGGCGCCAAACGGAGGCCGCGCTAATGGCACGCTTGAGCCTCATCGTTTCTATATTGTTGATGCTGTCGGCCATCTCGCTGGTCACCAGCCGGTATCAATCGCGCCAACTCTTTATTGAATTAGAGCGCGGCAATACGCTGTCCAATACGTTGGACACGGATTGGCGGCGCCTGCAACTGGAGCGCGCCGAGCTGGCGCGCAACGCACGGATCGATCATGCGGCGCGCCAGGATCTGAAGATGATCCCCATCGTGCCTGACCGCACCATCTATTTGAATCAAGCGCCGATTCCGGCTCCGGCTGTCGGAGGTGTGCAATGAAGCGCGTGCCGTTCTTCGACAATCCCATGCTGCGTGGGCAACTGCCTACCTGGCGTGCTCGGCTGGTTCTCGTGCTGTTGCTGGCAGCTTTTGTGGTGTTGGCAGGGCGCGCGCTGTATTTGCAAGGCCTGTCTACCGAGTTTTTGCAGCAGCAGGGTGAGCGCCGCTACGAGCGTACGCTGACGCTGGCCGCGACGCGTGGCAAGATTCTCGACCGTAATGGCGTGGTGTTGGCTTCCAGCGTGCCGGCGCGCGCCATCTGGGCGATTCCCGAGGATGCAAAGCCCGCGACAGCCGAGCAGCTTTCCAATCTGGCCAAGCTGCTGGGCCTGTCGGTTGCCGATCTACGTGGCCGCTTGGCGGACGTGGACCGCAATTTCGTCTATCTCAAACGGCAAGTCCCCACGGAAATCGCCGACCAGATCAAAAAACTCGAAGTCCCGGGTATTCACCAGCAAGCCGAGACGCGGCGCTATTACCCGGATGGCGAGGTCACAGCCCACTTGGTGGGCTTTACCAGTGTTGAGGACTCGGGGCAGGAAGGCGTCGAACTGACATTCGACAAGTTGCTGTCGGGCACGCCAGGCAGCCGCCGCGTGATCAAAGACCGGCTGGGCCGCGTCATCGAAGACGTCCAGGCGGTGACAGCGCCGGTCAATGGGCGCGATCTGAGCCTGTCGATCGACACCCGCCTGCAATATCTGGTGTTCCGCGAGTTGGGCGAGGCGGTGAAAAAGCACCAGGCCTCTGCGGCCAGCGCCATCATTATGGATGTGCGTACGGGCGAGATTCTGGCGCTGGCCAGTCTGCCGACGTTCGACCCGAATGACCGCGAAAGCTTTCAGACCCCCAATCTGCGTAACAGGGCCATTACCGACACGTTCGAGCCTGGCTCGATCATGAAGCCCTTCACCGCGGCCTTGGCGCTGGATCTGGGGCGTATCAATACCAAAACGCAGTTCGACACGGGCAATGGTGCATTCCGCTATCAAGGCAGCACGATTCATGATGTGAGCCGCAATGGCATGCTGAACGTGGCGGGGGTGCTGCGTCGTTCCAGCAATATCGGAATGACGATGATCTCGGAAAAGCTGCAGTCGCGCGAGATGTGGGAACGCTTTACCGAATTGGGCTTTGGCCGTGTACCGCAACTGGGTTTCCCTGGGGCTGCGCCCGGGCGTCTGCGTCCCTGGGACCGTTGGCGTTTGATTGAAAAAGCCACCATGGCCTATGGGTATGGTTTGTCCGTGTCCTTGTTGCAGGTGGCGCGCGCCTATACGGTTTTCGCGCGTAATGGCGATATGGTGACGCCCACCTTGATCAAGCGGGATAGCGATCCGACCAGCGTGAAAGTCTATAGCCCCGAGGTGGCGCAACTGGTGCGCAGCATGCTCGAGGCAGCGGCAGGCCCCGAGGGCACCAAAGCTGCCCAGGTACAGGGCTATCGGGTCGCCGGCAAGAGCGGTACGGCACGCAAGATCGTGGATGGTAAATACAGTACCCAACGCTATCGCAGTTCGTTTGTCGGGTTCGCCCCGGTGTCGAATCCGCGGATTGTCGTGGCCGTGTCCATTGACGAACCCAAGGTCGGCGGTTACTACGGTGGCGCGGTGGCGGCACCTGTGTTCTCCACGATCGTGGGCGGCAGCCTGCGCATGATGGGCGTGCAGCCCGATGCGCCGTTCGAATCGACCATTGTGGCCGGCGTACAGGAGAAGGCGCGATGACCGCCGCTCGTCAATTGTCCGCTGCTGCCCAGGCATTGGTCTGGCTGCGCGCGCATGCGGCGGCGGACGCCGATTTGCGTCTGGATTCCCGCGAGATCGCAGCGGGCGATGTGTTCGTGGCCTGCCCGGGCGGCTCGGCGGATGGCCGGGATTACATTGCACGGGCTTTGGAGCAAGGCGCTTCGGCGGTGTTGTGCGAAGCACCCGCGCCGGCTGGCGCTCAGAATGATGCCCGGGTACATGCTGTGCCGGCGTTGCGCACCTGGCTCGGCGAACTCGCCGACCAGTGGTATGGGCAGCCTTCGGCGGCCTTGAGCGTGGTGGCGATTACCGGCACCAACGGCAAGACCTCCTGCGTGCAATGGATTTCGCAGGCGTTGACAGCCGCAGGCAAACCCTGCGGCAGCATTGGCACGCTGGGTGCGTTGCTGCCGGATTGGCAGTCGCTGGGCGGCAGCTTGACGACGCCGGACGTATTGACGGTGCATCGCATCTTGGCGTTGATGCGTGAGGCGGGAGCCCAGGCGGTCGCGCTCGAAGCGTCGTCAATCGGCCTTGAGCAGGGGCGGTTGGACGGCGTGCGTATCGAAATCGCTGGCTTTACCAACCTGACCCGCGATCACCTGGACTACCACGGCTCGATGGACAGCTACGAGCAGGCCAAGGCACGGTTATTCCGTTGGCCTGGGCTGGCCGCAGCCATCATCAACGCCGATGACGCCGCGGGCGAGCGGTTGTTGCAATCGTTGCCCGATACCTTGGCATTGGGATATACCCAGCAGGATACGCCCGCTGCGTTTCAGGTCCGAGACCTGCAGGCGACGGCGCATGGCCAGGTCTTTACCTTGGTGTCGCCGGATGGTGAAGCGCAGATAGTGACGTCGCTTTTAGGGCGTCACAACGTCTCGAACCTGTTGTTGGTCGCCGGCGTGTTGTCCAAGCTCGGGTGGCCGCTGACGCAGATTGCGCGTGCATTGTCCGAGACGCGACCGGTGGACGGGCGTTTGCAGGTGGTGGAGCCTTTGACACTGAATGCGGGGACTGCTGCAGGCCGTGGCCCTCTCGTGGTGGTGGATTACTCTCACACCCCGGACTCGTTGGCGCGTGCCTTGACTGCGTTGCGGCCCATCGCGGATGCGCGAGGAGGCCGGTTGGTGTGTCTGTTCGGATGCGGTGGAGAACGCGACGCCGGCAAGCGCCCGGAAATGGGGCGTATTGCCGCCGACCTGGCCGACAAGATCACGGTGTCCAGCGACAATCCGCGTGGCGAGGATCCTGCCTCCATCATTGCGCAGATCCTGCCCGGTATTCCGCGCGGCGCTCGGCTCACCGTCGAGGCAGATCGCGCGAGCGCGATCATGCAGACGATCTGGGCGTCCGAGCCCAATGATGTGATTTTGCTGGCGGGCAAGGGGCACGAGACATACCAGGAAGTCGCAGGCGTCAAGTTGCCTTTCGACGATCGCGAATGGGCAAAGCTGGCTTTGCTGCTGCCGCATGCGGCAGCCTTGTCTACCGATACGCGAAAGGTGGGTGCCGATGAGGTGTTCCTGGCGCTGGCGGGCGAGAATTTCGACGGTCACGACTACCTGTCGCAGGCGCAGCAGGCGGGGGCTTGCGCGGCCGTGGTGGCGCATCCGGTCGCTGACGTATCGTTGCCGCAACTGGTCTTGGGAGACACCCGTGTCGCGTTGATGCGTATCGGTGCTGCATGGCGTGCGCGATTCGCGCTGCCGGTGATCGGGGTGGCGGGCAGCAACGGCAAGACCACGACGAAAGAAATGGTCTCTGCGATTCTGGCCGATTGGCTGGGCGAAGCAGGCCGTCTGGCGACAGCGGGCAACTTTAATAATGACATTGGTGTGCCGCTGACGCTGTTGCGTCTGCGCGCACAGCATCGTGCTGCGGTATTTGAGCTGGGCATGAACCATCCCGGCGAGATCGCGGTATTGGCCGCCATGGCGGCGCCCTCGGTCGTATTGATCACGAATGCGCAGCGCGAGCATCAGGAATTCATGCACTCGGTCGAGGCCGTGGCGCAAGAAAACGGCGCGGCTATCGAGGCGCTGCCGGATGATGGCGTCGCCGTATTCCCGGGAGATGACGCGCACTGCGGTGTGTGGGAAGCCCAGGCCGCAGCGCGGCGCGTATTGCGGTTCGGCCTGCAACCTGGATTGGATGTTTATGCCGAGAACCTGACGGCGACCGAGCAGGGCACGCGCTGCCACGTCGTGACGCCAGCGGGGTCTGCAGATCTGGTGCTGCCGGTCCCAGGCCTGCATAACGTACGCAATGCGTTGGCTGCTATCGCTGCAACGTTGGCAGCCGGTGCGCCGCTAGCCGCAGCCGTGCGGGCACTGGAGTCGTTCAACGCCGTGGCGGGCCGGATGCAACGCAAGGTCCTGCCCGACGGGACGACCCTGATCGACGATACCTATAACGCGAATCCGGATTCGGTACGTGCAGCGGTAGACGTGTTGGCGCAATTGCCCGGTCCGCGCGCCCTGGTGTTGGGCGATATGGGCGAGGTGGGCGATAACGGCCCGGCGATGCATCGCGAAGTGGGTGAGTATGCCCGTGAGCATGGTATCGACGCGCTGTATACGCTGGGAGAGGCCAGTCGCGATGCGGCGGCCGCGTTTGGCGATGGGGCCGTATCTTGCGAGTCTGTCGAGGCCATTGTGGCGGCGCTGCAAAGCATGCGTCCGGCGAGTTTATTAGTGAAAGGTTCGCGCTTTATGCGCATGGAGCGGGTGGTGAAGGTGCTGTCTACCGACAATAACAACAATATGACGGCTGCGCGCCAAGGAGGCTCTCATGCTGCTTGAAATCGCTCGTTGGCTGTCTGACGATGTGCGCGTTATCGGCGTGCTGGAATACATCACCATGCGCGCCGTGCTGGCATGCGCCACGGCCTTGTTGATCGGTCTGGTGGCCGGACCCCGCGTGATTCGCAAATTGACCGAGATGAAGATCGGCCAGGCAGTACGTGCCTATGGTCCGGAGTCGCATTTGGTCAAGAACGGCACGCCCACGATGGGTGGAGCGCTGATCCTGATTTCCATCGCCATCAGCACACTGTTGTGGGCAGACTGGACCAACCGTTTCGTCTGGGTCGTGTTGCTGGTGACATTCGGATTCGGCTGGATAGGGTGGATGGACGACTACCGAAAAGTCGTGCATCGCGATCCTGAAGGTATGCCGGCCCGGCAAAAATTCTTTTGGCAAGCCACCATCGGTCTGGTGGCTGCTGTGTATCTGGCGTTTGCGGTGTCGGCGCCGGCCAATGCCGAACTGTGGCCTTTGTTCAAGGCATGGGTGGGCAGCGGTTTCACCATGCCGTTGCCGACGCGGGCCGATTTGATCGTGCCGTTCTTTAAATCCGTCAGCTATCCGTTGGGCGTGCTGGGCTTCGTGGTCCTGACATGGGCCGTGATTGTGGGCACGAGCAATGCGGTGAACCTGACCGATGGCCTGGATGGCCTGGCCATCATGCCCACAGTCATGGTCGGCAGTGCGCTGGGGATTTTTGCTTACGTGGTGGGTCGCGTCGACTTCTCCAAATATTTGTTGTTCCCCTATATCCCGGGGGCGGCCGAGTTGATGGTGTTGTGTGCAGCGATCGGCGGGGCCGGGTTGGCGTTCCTGTGGTTCAACGCTTATCCGGCGCAGGTTTTCATGGGCGACGTGGGTGCTCTGGCACTCGGCGGCGCGCTCGGCACGATTGCGGTGATCGTGCGTCAGGAAATTGTGTTGTTCATCATGGGCGGCGTATTTGTGGTGGAAACCCTATCCGTGATGATGCAGGTGACCTGGTTCAAGTACACCAAGCGCAAATATGGGCAGGGGCGGCGGATTTTTCGCATGGCGCCGCTGCATCACCATTTTGAAGTCGGCGGCTGGAAGGAAACCCAGGTCGTCGTACGGTTTTGGATCATCAGCATGATGCTGGTGCTGATCGGCCTTTCTACCCTGAAGTTGCGATGAATAGTCCTGACACCCTCCGCGCGGAGTCGCCGCTTGTCCTGATCCTCGGATTGGGCGAGACGGGCGTGGCCGCCGCTCGCTGGTGCGCCCGCCAAGGGGCGGCGCTGCGAGTGGCCGACACGCGTGCCGAGCCGGGCGGATTGGCCGCGTTGAAATCTGCTTTGGCTGAAACCGGATCGGACGTGGATTACCGTCTGGGTTGTGGGGATGTCTTTGAACCGGCACTGCTCGATGACGTGTCGCAGCTGGTGCTCAGCCCAGGCTTGGCGCCCAATCAAGCGCCTGCGCAGGCGTTGTTGCAACTGGCGGCTGAGCGCGGTATTGAGGTCGTCGGTGAAATCGAGCTGTTTGCCAGGGCGTTGGCCGAGTTGGCGGCATCTCAGGATTATCGCCCTCACGTGTTGGCCGTGACCGGCACCAATGGCAAGACCACAGTGACGGCGATGACGCGGCAACTGGTTGAGGCCGGCGGCTTCAGCGCGCGTGCTGCGGGCAACATCAGCCCGGCCGCACTGGCTGCGCTGATGGAAGCGCTCGACGAGGACGATCTGCCTCAGGTGTGGGTGTTGGAGCTGTCCAGTTTCCAACTGGAAACGACGCAGAGTCTGTCACCCGATGCCGCAACCGTACTGAATGTGACGCAGGACCATCTGGATTGGCACGGCGATATCGAAACCTATGCCCAAGCCAAAGCCCGGTTGCTGAAACTTGCGCGCGTGTCCGTCGTGAACCGTGATGACCCGCGGGTCGCTGCAATGGTGCAAGCATTGCCGGATTTGAATGTGCGCTCGTTCGGTCGCGACATGCCCGAATTGATCGGTGATATGGGTATGGAGCTGGGCCAAGGCATGGCGTGGCTCGTGGCCTGCGAATCCACAGACTTTGATGAGCCGGCACCGCCGGTCAAGCGCAAGAAAAACGCGCCGCCTCCGCAGCGGGAGACCGGGCGCATCAGCCGGTTGATGCCGCTGGACGCGTTGCGTATCCGTGGGCTGCACAATGGTTTGAACGCGTTGGCGGCTTTGCAGTTGGCCCGCGTGCTGAATATTGGCTGGGGCCCCATGTTGCGCGCGTTGCGTGAATACACGGGCGAGCCGCATCGTGCGGCGTTCGTGCGGTCGGTCAATGGCGTGGATTACATCAACGACAGCAAGGGCACCAATGTTGGCGCTACTGTCGCTGCATTGGAAGGACTGGGCCAGCCCGTTGTCCTGATTGCGGGCGGATTGGGCAAAGGCCAGGATTTCTCGCCATTGTCTCCCGTCGTGGCGCGTTATGCGCGCGCCGTGGTGTTGATCGGCACTGACGGCCCCGAGATTGGGCGCGTGCTGGCCGAGACTGGTGTGCCGTGCGTCTCAGCAAAAGATATGCGTGAGGCAGTTCGCCGCAGCGCCGAGCTGGCCGAGCCTGGCGATGCCGTGCTGTTGTCTCCGGCTTGCGCCAGTATGGACATGTTCCGCAACTACCCGCATCGCGGTGCGGTGTTCGCCGAAGAGGTCGAAGACCTCGCGCGCGATCACGGAGAGGTGTGAGATGAGTCTATTCGCCGAGCTCACGACCAGCCTGAACGCCGTCCGCCCGGGACGCACGCGCATGCGCAATTACGATGCGCCGCTGGTGCTGGCGTCCGTGACGCTGCTGTTGCTCGGCCTGTTGATGGTCTATTCGGCGTCGATCGCCTTGGCCGACGGGCCTCGCTATGCCTCATATGGGCGGTTCTATTTTGTGATCCGCCATGGTTTGTTCCTCGCGGCCGGCCTGATCGCAGGCGCTGTCGCGTTGTCGATGCCCATCCGATTCTGGCAGCGCATGGCGGTGCCGGGATTCATGGTCGCGTTGGCCTTGCTGCTCGCCGTGCTGATTCCGGGTATCGGCCGTGAAGTCAACGGCGCGCATCGCTGGATTCCGCTAGGCCCGTTGAATTTTCAACCGTCGGAAATGATGAAGCTGTGCGCCTTGCTCTACGCCGCCGATTACACCGTGCGCAAGCAGGAATACATGCAGTCTTTCGTGCGGGGCTTTTTGCCTATGGCGTTTGCCTTAGGTGCAGTGGGCATGCTGTTGTTGCTGGAGCCCGATCTGGGGGCGTTCATCGTGATCGTAGCGATCGCGATCGGCATCCTGTTTGTCGGGGGCATCAACGGTAAATACTTCAGCTGCCTCACGGGCGTGATGGTCGGGACTTTTCTCCTGTTGATCTGGTTGTCGCCGTGGCGGCGCGCGCGTTTGTTTGCCTATCTGGATCCCTGGGACGATGCCAATGCGTACGGCAGCGCCTATCAGTTGTCACACTCGCTGATCGCATTGGGCCGTGGCGAATGGTTTGGTGTCGGCCTGGGTGCCAGCGTAGAGAAATTGCATTACCTGCCGGAGGCGCATACCGACTTCTTGATGGCCGTCGTGGGCGAAGAGCTGGGTTTCGCCGGCGTGTTGCTGGTGTTGTTCCTGTTTGTCGTCATTATTCAGCGCGGTTTTGATATTGGCCGGCAGGCCATCGCCATGGAGCGTACTTTTGCCGGCTTGGTCGCGCAGGGTGTCGCCATCTGGATCGGTGTACAGGCATTCATCAATATGGGCGTCTGCCTGGGGCTGTTGCCGACCAAGGGGCTGACACTGCCGTTGATGAGCTATGGCGGCTCGGGCATTGTGATGAATCTGATTGCGCTGGCCATTTTGCTGCGGGTCGATATTGAAAATCGCATCATGATGCGAGGGGGGCGTGTATGACGGCGCCCACTATCCTGATCATGGCAGGTGGCACGGGCGGACACATCATGCCCGGTTTGGCCGTCGCGCAGATTCTGCGCGAGCGCGGTTGGCGCGTGCTGTGGCTGGGTAATCCTGACAAAATGGAAGGCCGCCTGGTGCCTTCCCGTGGATTTGATCTGGTGCCGATGCGCTTTCAGGGCGTGCGCGGGCGTGGCCTCATGGCACTGCTCAAGTTGCCGTTCCTGTTGGCGCGCGCTTGCATGCAAGCCTGGCAGCGTTTGTCGCAGGTCCGTCCCGATGTGGTGCTGGGCATGGGCGGGTATGTCGCCTTTCCTGGCGGCATGATGGCGTCGTTGCGTGGCATGCCTTTGGTGGTGCATGAGCAAAATGCGGTAGCCGGTACCGCCAATCGATGGCTGGCCAAGCGTGCCCGCCGGGTGTTGAGCGGTTTTCCGAATGTACTGCCGCGTGGGGAAGTCCTCGGGAATCCAGTGCGCCAAGATCTGTGCGCACTGCCTGAGCCTGCTGCGCGTTATGGCGAGCGTACCGGGCCGTTGCGAGTTCTGGTCGTGGGAGGCAGTCTCGGGGCACAAGCGCTGAACACCGTGTTGCCGCGCGCGCTGGCCCTGATCGAGCCGCAATCCCGTCCGGAGGTCACGCACCAAGCCGGCGAACAACATCTGCAAGCATTGCGTGACGGTTACGCCCAAGCGGGTGTGCAAGCGGATTGCCGCGATTTTATTGACGACATGTCAGCGGCGATGAGCCAGGCTGACGTGTTGATTTGCCGCGCGGGCGCGATGACGGTGGCCGAGGTCGCGGCCGCCGGTGTGGCGGCGTTGTTTGTGCCGTTTCCGCATGCCATCGATGATCACCAGACTGCCAATGCCCGCTTTTTGAGCGATGTGCAGGCCGCCTGGCTGTGCTCGCAACCCGAACTGACGCCTGAGTGGCTGGCTGAGTGGTTACGCCAGCGCACGCGTCCTGAACTCCAGTCCGTGGCGGAACGGGCGCGTCATCATGCGCGTCCACAAGCTGCGGCAGATATCGCCGATGTCTGCGAACAAGCAGCGAGGCGCGCAACATGAAACACAGAATCCAGCATATTCATTTCGTCGGTATCGGCGGTTCGGGCATGAGCGGCATCGCCGAGGTGCTGCTGAACCTCGGCTATACCATCAGCGGCTCTGATTTGAGCGAGTCGGCGGTCACTCGCCGTCTTGCTTCGTTGGGGGCGGCGGTCGCCCTCGGCCATACGGCCTCTAATGTTGCCGGTGCCGATGCGATCGTGACGTCGACGGCAGTCGCCGGAGACAACCCCGAGGTTATCGCGGCACGCGCCGCAGGGATTCCGGTGGTGCCGCGCGCCATCATGCTGGCTGAACTGATGCGCTTGAAGCGCGGGATTGCTGTGGCGGGCACGCATGGCAAGACGACCACGACGAGCCTGGTTGCCAGCATATTGGCCGCCGGCGACCTGGATCCGACGTTTGTGATTGGTGGCCGCTTGAACTCGGCGGGCGCCAACGCCCGGTTAGGACAAGGCGAGTACATCGTGGTCGAGGCCGACGAATCTGACGCCTCGTTCCTCAATCTGTTGCCGGTCATGGCGATCGTGACCAATATCGATGCCGATCATATGGACACCTATGGTCACGACGTCGCGCGTCTGAAAAGTGCGTTCATCGAATTCACACAACGCCTGCCGTTCTATGGCAGCGCCGTGTTGTGCGCGGATGATGCGAACGTACGCGAGATCATGCCGTTCGTGTCGCGGCCGATTACGACTTACGGGCTGAGCCCCGATGCGCAGGTCCGGGCTGAAAATGTGCAAGCCGATGGCACTCGCATGCGCTTTACCGTGCTGCGTCAGGATCGTGATGTGTCATTGCCGCCCTTGAACGTGGAACTGAATCTGCCGGGCCTGCATAACGTGCGCAATGCGCTGGCTGCCGTGGCGGTCGCGACCGAATTGGGTGTGGACGATCAGGCGATTTGCCAGGCTCTTGCATCGTTTACGGGTGTGGGCCGCCGTTTTACGCAAACGGGTGATTTCGCGGTGCCTGCGGCGCATGGCGGCGGAACGTTCACGGTGATCGACGATTATGGTCATCATCCCGTGGAAATGGCCGCCACATTGGCCGCTGCGCGGGGCGCCTGGCCGGATCGGCGCATCGTCTTGGCTTTCCAGCCGCACCGCTATACCCGTACACGCGATTGCTTCGAAGACTTCGTCCGCGTGCTGGGCAATGCCGATGCGGTATTGCTGACCGAGGTATATGCCGCAGGCGAGCCGCCGCTGGTGGCGGCCGACGGCCGTGCCTTGTCGCGTGCGCTGCGTGTCGCGGGACGCGTGGAACCCCTATTTGTGGAAGACGTATCCGAATTGCCGCAAGCCATTGTGGACTTTGTGCGTGACGGTGACGTTGTGGTGGTCATGGGCGCTGGCTCGATCAGCAAAGTGCCCGGCTTGGTAGGAGAGTTGGCATGAGCCAGACGGCAAAACAGCTCATCGATGTGAAGGCCCTGGGCAAGGTTGGCGTCCTGTATGGAGGCCGATCTGCCGAGCGTGATGTGTCGATCATGTCTGGTCAAGGCGTGCATCAGGCCTTGCAGAGCGCGGGCGTCGATGCGCATCTGTTCGACACGGGCGAACGTTCGCTGGCGGATGTGGCAGCAGCGGGCTTTGATCGCGTATTCATTGCCTTGCACGGCCGCTATGGCGAAGACGGCACCTTGCAGGGGGCGTTGGAATTACTGGGATTGCCCTATACGGGCAGCGGCCCCATGGCGTCCAGCTTGGCCATGGACAAGACCATGACCAAGCGAGTGTGGTTGCAGTATGGCTTGCCCACACCGGCCTTTGAGTCGCTCGACGCGCAATCCGAGTTGCGCACCGTTCCGGATCGTCTCGGTTTGCCGTTGATCCTGAAGCCGCCGCATGAGGGTTCGACCGTCGGTATTACCAAGGTCGTGGGCTATTCCGACATGAAAGAGGCCTATGCGCAGGCAGCACGTTTTGATGACGAGGTCCTGGCCGAGCAATTCATCGTCGGACGCGAGTTGACCGTGGCCGTGTTGGGCACCGGGCGCGCAGCGCACGCTTTGCCAGTGATCGAGATCGTGGCGCCAGGCGGCAACTACGACTACGAGCACAAATACTTTTCCGACGAAACGCAGTATTTTTGCCCCGCCAATTTGCCCGACGAAGTGGCGCGTCATGTTGAGGACATCGCCGAGCGTGCCTATCGCGCGCTGGGTTGCGCCGGCTGGGGGCGTATTGATTTCATGCTGGATGCGAACAACCAGCCATGGTTACTGGAGGCCAATACCTCGCCGGGGATGACCAGCCATTCGCTGGTCCCCATGGCTGCCAAGGCAGTAGGTATGAGTTACGCCGAATTGTGTGTCGCTATTTTGTCCGAGGCTTCGTGCAAGGTGCACAGCCCCGCCCGTCAATCGTAATTTGAATCGGAATCTTCTGTGTGGAACGACGCTCGCACCACCAACCTGATTGCCAACACGCTAGCCGTGCTGGCAGTGGTGGCCATGCTCGCGGCATGCGTAGTGTGGATCGGGCATCGTCCGTACTTTACGTTGTCGGCGCTCGAACTGGAGCCGGCTCCCGACACCGAGTTGCACTACGTATCTGCCGAATCCGTGCGCGCAGTGATAGCCCATCGATTCGACGGGAACTTTTTCACCGTGAATCTGGACGAAGCCCGCGAAGTGTTCGAATCGGTGCCCTGGGTACGTCGCGCATCGATCCGGCGCATCTGGCCTGGAACCTTGCGTGTGCAGATCGAGGAAGAGCAGCCGCTGGCGCTGTGGAACGAAAACCAGATGATCAACACCTGGGGCGAAGCGTTCACAGCCAATACGGGCGAGCTCGACGACGATACGGAATTGCCGCAGTTCTCCGGGCCCGAGGGCACAGAGGGGCTGGTGGTGCAGCGTTACGCCGAATTGGCCCGCTGGTTCGCGCCGCTGGATTTACACGTGCGCGAACTGGACTTGAGCCCGCGTTATGCCTGGAAGGCCACGATGTCCAACGGTTTGGTGCTCGATCTGGGCCGCGATCCGGGTGCCGATGCGCCCGACCCGCATGGCGTGCCCGGCGCGCTGCCGTTCGCGGCTCGTATCCAGCGGTTCGTGCAAGCCTGGCCGGCAGTCATCAGCCGGCTCGAGGGCCGAGGCGTGACACAGGCCGACCTGCGTTATCCCAATGGGTTCGCCCTGGCTCTGGCGCCGCTGCCAGAAGGGCAACCGAAATCGAAATCTTCATCCACATCTTCAAAGAAGCGTTAACGCCATGACCCGTGACATCAAGGACCTCATCGTCGCCCTCGATATCGGCACTAGCAAAGTAGTGGCCGTGGTCGCCGAAATCCTGCCGGAAGGGCGTTTTGAAGTGCTCGGCCTCGGCCAGCACGAATCGCGCGGCATGCGCAAAGGCGTGGTCGTCAATATAGAGACCACCGTCAACTCCATTCAGCGGGCACTCGAAGAGGCCGAACTGATGGCCGACTGCAAAATCCGCGACGTCTATACCGGCATCGCGGGCAGCCACATCCGCAGTTTTAATTCGAGCGGTATGGTGGCAGTCAAAGACAAGGAAGTCACTGCGACCGACGTCGCACGTGTGATCGAGACGGCCAAAGCGGTGAACATCCCCACCGATCAACAAGTGCTGCACGTGTTGACCCAGGAGTTCATCGTCGATGGCCAGGAAGACATCCGCGAACCCATCGGCATGAGCGGTCTGCGCCTCGAGGTCCGCGTGCATATCGTCACTGGTGCCGTCAGTGCGGCACAAAACATCGTCAAGTGCGTGCGCCGCTGCGGCCTCGAAGTACAAGACCTGATTCTGCAGCCGCTGGCCTCCAGCCTGGCCTGCCTGACCGCCGACGAAAAAGAGCTCGGCGTGGTGCTGGTCGATATCGGTGGCGGCACAACGGATGTGGCGATCTATACCGGTGGTGCGATTCGGCACACCGCGGTGCTGCCGATCGCGGGTGACCAGATTACGAACGACATCGCTGCGATGCTGCGCACGCCAACGCCGGATGCCGAAGAAATCAAGCTGCGTTACGGCGTGGCCAAGCAAGTCCTGGCTCGTCCCGACGAATCGGTCGAGGTGCCGGGGCTGGGCGATCGCGGCCCGCGCCAAGTGAAACGCCAGGCATTGGGCGCTGTGATCGAGCCGCGCGTCGAAGAACTGTTTTCGCTGGTGCAACAAGTCGTGCGGGAGTCGGGCTACGAAGACCTCCTGGCTTCGGGCGTGGTGTTGACCGGAGGCTCTGCACAGATGCCCGGCATGATCGAACTGGCCGAGGACGTGTTCCTCAAGCCCGTGCGCGTGGCAACGCCCGAGTACGAAGGCAGCCTGTCCGATGTGATGCGCAATCCGCGTTTCTCGACCGTGATGGGCTTGTTGCAAGAAGCGCGCATGCAGCGTGTGCGTGGCCGCAAAGTCGCTGCACAAACGGGCAACTTCAAGAGCCTGCTGGCTCGTATGAAGGAGTGGTTCATGAATTGATCAAGGGGCAGACCGGGGCCTGCTCCTGGCTTGATCCGTCGCAAGACGGCGCAGGCCGAATAGGGGAGACGCTTCAAACCCGTTGCGGATTATCCGATCGGCGTCGGCTTTGAAGCGATTCACAAAAGAAAGCATAGGTTGTTGGGGAATTTTTGTGATTTGCATATCCAGACTTGTGAGGGAGTCATCATGATGAACTTTGAAATGCTTGAAAACAACGCCAAAGGGACCGTTATCAAGGTCGTGGGTGTTGGGGGTGCAGGCGGCAATGCCGTCGCGCACATGATCCGCAGTGGCGTCAACGGCGTGGATTTCATCTGCGCTAACACCGACGCCCAAGCGCTGGCCGCAACCAACGCGCCGGTGCAGATTCGCCTGGGCCGTACCGGCCTGGGTGCTGGTGCCAAGCCTGAACAAGGCCGCGCATCGGCAGAAACCGCACGCGAAGAAATCCGTTCGGCTTTGAACGGCGCTCACATGGTGTTCATCACTGCCGGTATGGGTGGTGGCACAGGAACGGGTGCCGGTCCGGTGGTGGCGGAAGTCGCCAAAGAGCTGGGCATTCTGACCGTGGGCGTCGTGACCAAGCCCTTTACCTTCGAAGGCAACAAGCGCCTGAAGATGGCTGAAGACGGCATCAACGAGCTGGCCAAGCACGTACATTCTCTCATCGTGGTGCTCAATGAGAACCTCTATGAGCTGATGGACGAGGACGCTACGCAAGAAGATTGCTTCAGGTCCGCCGACGATATTCTGCACAATGCGTGCGCCGGTATCGCCGAGATCATCAACGTCGAAGGCAACGTGAACGTTGACTTCGAAGACGTCAAGACGATCATGGGCGAACAAGGCCAGGCCATGATGGGTACGGCGACCGCCAGCGGTGCCGATCGTGCCCGCGTGGCAGCCGAGCAAGCCATCGCTTGCCCGCTGCTCGAAGGCGTGGACCTGAATGGTGCTCGTGGCGTGTTGGTCAACATCACGGCCAGCCGCACGCTGAAGATGCGCGAAACGCGCGAAATCATGGAAACGATCCGCAGCTACGCTTCGGACGACGCGACCGTGATCTTCGGTACGGCCTACGATGAGTCCATGGTTGACAGCCTGCGCGTGACGGTCGTTGCCACCGGCCTGGGCCGTAGCATTGCTGCACCGAAGCTCGTGCAAAACGTGGCCGAAGGCCTGCGTACCGGTACCGACAACATGCCTGTGATGGGCGGGATGACGGGCCAGCAGGGCGACTACCGCAATCTGGACATGCCCTCGGTAATGCGCAACCCGCGCACCCAGGCATCGGCCCAGGTGCGTGCTCTGGAAAGCTCGGGGATGGATCACTTCGATATCCCGGCATTCCTGCGCAAGCAAGCGGATTGATGTTGCGTTAACCGGGCTGGGGAACTGGCCCGACTCCCTCAGCGCCGGCCCGTTTCCCCTGACGGGCCGGACGCCGGGCGGTGTGCGCTCGAAAGTTTTGTCTTGCTTTCAATACCGTCCGATAGCAGGTGTAATGGGTTCGGTACAGTGGGGCAGATGTGTCGGCAGATGTATCAAAGGCGTGGCGCAGGGCGCCTGCCGGGGTTACAATATGATCTTATGCCGGTGATTTCATTGATTTTTGCCGGCTAGGCTCTAGCACAAATAACTATGTTTCGACAGCGCAGTATTCAGAATCTCGTCCGCACAACAGGCGTAGGCGTCCACTCGGGACGTCGGGTCGAGCTCACTCTGCGTCCTGCCGAAGCCAACACTGGTATCGTCTTTCACCGAGTCGATCTGCCGCAGGTCGTGGATCTGCCCGCGCAGGCTGACGGCGTGGGCGATACCCGCATGGCGTCTGTGCTGCAACAAGGCAACGTCCGTGTTTCTACCGTCGAACACCTGATGTCCGCGCTGGCGGGCCTGGGCATCGACAACCTGCACGTCGATCTCACTGCCGAAGAAGTCCCCATCATGGACGGCAGTGCCGCGACGTTCGTGTATCTGTTGCGCTCGGCTGGCATCGTCGAGCAAAACGCTCCCAAGCAATTCATTCGCGTCAAGAAACCCGTCGAAATCCGCGAGGGTGAGGGCCGCAGCCTGAAATGGGCGCGCCTGGAGCCGCACGAGGGCTTCGCCTTGGCGTTCTCGATTGATTTCCGTCATCCCGCGATCGATTCCACGGCTAATTTCGCCGAGATCGACTTTGCCACGCATTCCTATGTCCGCGAAATCGCTCGCGCGCGGACTTTCGGGTTCGTCAACGAGGTCGAGGCACTGCGTTCGATGGGCCTGGCCCGTGGCGGCAGCCTGGACAACGCCATCGTGATGGACGAATACCGGGTCTTGAACAGCGATGGCCTGCGTTATGACGACGAGTTCGTCAAACACAAAATTCTCGACGCGATCGGCGATTTGTACCTGCTGGGCAAGCCCTTGGTGGCGCGCTACGTCGCCTGCAAATCCGGCCACGGTCTGAATAACCAGCTTGCACGCGCGCTGTTGGCGCAGCGTGATGCATGGGAACTGGTGACTTACGAATCCCAGGCTGCAGCCCCCCAGGCATTCCGCCACGAGTGGAAACTCGCCTGATTATGCGCTGAGCTGTGAGCGGCTCTGCGAGCCGTTTTTCTGCCCCAACGCCTCTATTTGTTCTTGTGGTGCGCCAGCAGTTTGGCGACTGCATCGGCCAGCGGCCCCGGGCGCAGATTCCCTTGTAACGTTTCGAAAGCATCGAGCGCTGTTTCTCCCAGGGGCTGAGCTTCTTTTGGGGGACGGGGCGCTTTTGCCCCAGGGCGGGGCATTCCGGCTTGAACCTTGACGGCAATTTCGTTAAGGTTCCAACCTTGGGTATTGAGTGTTTGTGCAATCCGCGGAGCCAGCTGACGCAGCTTGGCCGCGTGTGCCGCGCTCGGTACCGCTAGTTGCAGCCGAGGGGTTTCCAGCTTGGCCACGACGCAGACAGCGCCGAGCGCTGGCGGTAACACAGCGGCGATAGCATGCTGTATTTGCAGGTGCACGCGCGCCGTAGCCAGCACGCCGGCGCCGCGCGTATCGTGACCCAGCCACCCCAGCGGGGTTTCTCCCCGCCGGCTGGCAGAAGAACGAGAACGGTTTGATGCAGGTCTGTTCATGCCAGCTCAATAACAGGATTTACGTACCTTGAAATTCGTGATTATGCACGCCCGCGAGGGTCAGCCCGGACAACAGGTCCTGGGCGGCGCTCGTTTGTGGCTGGTGCTGGCCGCTTTCCTGGCCACGGCGGCGCTGATTGGCGCCACCGTACAGCGCTACCTTACTCCTATTGCGCCGCCTTCGTATTCTGTCGACTGGGCTGCGTATTCTCCCGGCGGACAACCGGAGCGCGATTCCGCTTTTTTGCGTGAAAACGTAGGGTTGCTGGCAGCAAAGGTCGGCGAATTGCAAGCCAAGCTGGTGGGCATCGACAGCGTCGGGCGCCGGGTCGCCAAGGTCGCCGGAGTGGCTTATACCGATCCTGAGCTGGCCGCGGGCCTGAACGCGCCTGCCAAGGCCGAGCAAGTGATGGATAATCTGTTCACCGACCGTCAGCCGCCGCCTCTGCAAGAGTCGGCCGAATCGCTGGGCCGCCAATTGGATGAGTTGCAGGCGCGCCTGCTCCAGCAGACCGACAATCTGCGTATGCTGGATGTGGCCCTGACGCGCCGCTCGGCAGACCAGGCCCGTCTGCCGTCGACCATGCCGGTCAGCGACTATCCCTTTCTCAGCTCCTCGTATGGGTGGCGCCGCAATCCCGTCACGCACCGGTATGCCATGCACGAGGGCCTGGATTTCGCTGCGCCCTCGGGTACCCCGATTTTGGCGGCTTCCGGCGGTGTGGTGCTCGAGTCGCGTTTTCAATCAGGCTATGGGAATACCGTCGAGGTGGATCACGGCGACGGCATGATCACCCGTTATGCCCATGCTTCGAAGTTGCTGGTCAAACCTGGCGAACTGGTCAGCCGCGGCCAGGAAATCGCTTTGGTGGGCTCGACCGGCCAGTCTACGGGGCCGCATTTGCACTTTGAGGTGCGTCTGGAAGGGCAGCCGCTGGATCCCCGCCTGTTCCTGAAATCCCCGGATGCCACGCGGCCTGTGGTGGCCCAGGCATCTGGTCTGCCCGTTTCCGGGCAGGCAGCCGGTACGGCGACGGGCAGTGCCGTAGCGCGGGCAGGACCGGCGCCGGCTCAGTCCGTGACGCGCTGAGTGCAGGATAACTCCTCCGTCCCAGCGCCTTCAGTTTCCGGCTTGTGCGGCGTGGGCAAACGCCACAAGCGCACATTGCATCGAGTGAACACGGCTCGTTTTATCCGGCTTGGGACCGATACCGCCCAGGTGCGTTAAACTCGATCGTTTCCCAGCGGGATTGCTCCGCTCAACCAAGTAACATTCCGCGCCGAGCGGTACCTGGCCTTTTTTGGGACAGGGAACGACGGCGCTGCCACCGACACGCATGGTTTCTTTGCTCAAAAAACTCATAGGCAGCCGCAACGACCGGTTGCTTAAGCAGTATCGCAAGCTGGTAACCCAGATCAACGCACTGGAATCCAAGACTGCCGCGCTCTCCGATGCAGAGCTCGCGGCCAAGACCGATGAATTCCGCAGCCGGCATGCCCAGGGCACATCGCTTGACGATCTGTTGCCCGAGGCTTTTGCCGTGGTCCGCGAGTCCGGAAAGCGTGTATTCGGCATGCGCCACTTCGATGTGCAGATGTTGGGCGGTATAGCGCTGCATAACGGCAAGATCGCCGAAATGCGTACTGGCGAAGGCAAGACCCTCATGGCGACGCTGCCCGTCTACCTGAACGCGATCGCGGGCAAGGGCGTGCACGTTGTGACGGTCAACGACTACCTGGCCCGTCGCGATGCGGACTGGATGGGCCGCCTGTACGGTTTCCTGGGGATGACCACCGGCGTGGTGGTGCCGCAGCAGCCCAACGACGAGAAGATCGCCGCATACGCCGCAGATATCACCTACGGGACCAACAACGAATTCGGTTTCGACTACCTGCGCGACAACATGGAATATCGCGTCGAAGATCGCCGTCAGCGTCCGCTGGCGTACGCGATCGTCGACGAGGTGGATTCCATCCTGATTGACGAGGCCCGCACTCCGCTGATCATCTCCGGGCAGGCCGAAGACCATACCGAGTTGTACATTCGGATGAATGCCGTGCCGCCGCTGTTGACGCGCATGGCTTCCGAGCCCAAGGCCCACGAACCCGAGCCCGAAGGCGATTTCTGGGTCGACGAAAAGTCCCAGCAGGTCTATCTCTCGGAAAAAGGCCACGAGACTGCCGAGCGTCTGCTGAGCCAACAGGGCATCCTGCCCGAGGGCGAGTCCCTGTACGATCCGCGCCATATTTCGCTGATGCACCATTTGATGGTCGCATTGCGCGCCAATACGCTGTTCTTCCGCGATCAGCAGTATGTGGTGCAAGACGGCGAAGTGGTGATTGTTGACGAATTCACAGGCCGCCTGATGGTGGGCCGTCGTTGGTCCGATGGTCTGCACCAGGCGGTTGAGGCCAAAGAAGGCGTCAAGATCCAGCACGAAAACCAGACGCTGGCATCGATCACGTTCCAGAACTACTTCCGCATGTACGAGAAGCTCTCGGGCATGACGGGGACGGCCGATACCGAGGCCTACGAATTCCAGGAAATCTACAGTCTGGAAACGGTCATCATCCCGACCAACAAGCCGATGATCCGCAAGGATCAAAACGACCAGGTCTTCAAGACGGCGCAGGAAAAGTTCAACGCCATCCTGGACGACATCCGCGATTGCCACGAGCGTGGCCAGCCCGTGCTGGTGGGGACGACCAGCATCGAAAACTCCGAACTGCTGGCCGGCTTGCTCAAGCAAGCCAAGCTGCCGCACGAGGTGTTGAACGCCAAACAGCATGCCCGCGAAGCCGAGATCGTGGCCGAGGCCGGCAAGCCTGGCCACATCACGATTGCGACCAATATGGCCGGCCGGGGTACCGACATCGTGCTGGGTGGCAGCATCGAGAAACAAGTCGATCTGATCCGTGCGGATGAGTCGCTGTCCGATGCCGACAAAGAAACCCGTATCGAAAAAGTTCGTGCCGATTGGAAACCCGCCAACGAGCAGGTAAAGGCTGCGGGCGGTCTGCGCATCATTGGTACCGAGCGCCACGAATCGCGCCGTATCGACAATCAGTTGCGCGGCCGTGCGGGCCGTCAGGGCGATCCGGGCTCGTCGCGTTTCTATCTGTCTCTCGAAGACCCGCTGATGCGGATTTTCGCGGGCGACCGCGTGCGCGCCATCATGGAACGCCTGAAGCTTCCCGAGGGCGAGCCCATCGAGGCAGGCATGGTGACGCGTTCCATCGAGACTGCGCAACGCAAGGTCGAGGGCCGCAACTTCGATATTCGCAAGCAACTGCTCGAATACGACGACGTCTCCAACGATCAGCGCAAGGTCTTGTACGCGCAGCGTAACGACGTGCTTGAGGCCTCGTCGATCCGGACATCCGTGGAAAATCTCGCCGAAGCCGCTGTGACCGATCTGGTTCGCCAGCATATCCCTGCTGACTCTGTCGAAGAGCAGTGGGACGTGGCAGCACTGGAAAAGGCCCTGGCTGCAGATTGGCAGATCGTCTTGCCCTTGACCGAGATGCTGGAGAAAGAGTCCAGCCTGACCGATGACGATATTCTGGCCCGCGTGAACGATGCGGTGCGAGAGGTCTATTCCGGCAAGATCGCTCTGGTCGGTGACGAGCCTTGGGCGCAGTTCGAGCGTTCGATCATGTTGCAGGCGATCGATACGCATTGGCGCGAGCATTTGTCGTCGTTGGATCACTTGCGCCAGGGGATCCATTTGCGCGGCTATGCGCAAAAGAATCCCAAGCAGGAATACAAGCGCGAGGCGTTCGAGCTATTCTCGGGGATGCTCGATCGCATTCGTGACGATGTCGTCCGCGTGCTGTTGACGGTGCGGGTGCAGTCACCCGAGCAGGTCGAGCAGGCCGAGGCCGAGACCAATCAGTCGCACGTGCAGAATGTGCAGTATCACCATTCTGATTACGATGAGGCCTTGGCGAATGCCGACGAGGCCACGCAGAACGAGCAATCGGCTCAGCAGCCGGCACGCAATGTCTTGCCCAAGGTCGGACGCAACGATCCATGCCCGTGCGGTAGCGGCAAAAAGTACAAACAGTGCCACGGCAAGCTGGCTTGATGTCTTTTCCGGCCACTGCCTCTCGATGAGGCATCGTGCACTGGTGAGCTAAACACTGGGGATGGTAAATTGCCATCCCCAGTGTTTTTTTAAGGCGGGCATAGTCATGCTGCATCCCTCTGACGAGACTGAATTCGATCATGCAGTGATCATGGTGCGTGATCGGCTCGATGAGCTGGCGCCGCATTTCGAGGAACAGGGCTTCCTGGTGAGCGATAAATCGGTCCATAACCTGGGATCGTGCAATCGCCTGATTCCGTTGCAAGGCACCTATGTCGAGCTATTGGGTTGGCCACCGGGGGCACCGCCAGCACGCAAGGAAATCGCTGATTCTCCGTTCGGCTTAGAGGCGTTGGTGTTTCGGTCTTTCGATGCGGACGCGACCTATGCGCGTTTACGTGACGAGGGCTTTGCCGTCAATCCTGTGCAAGCGCTGACCCGTCCAGCGGTGGTAGATGGCCGCGAGATGCAGGCGAGCTTTCGCACGGTGCGGTTTGCCGAGCAGCCGTTACCCGGGATTCGGATGTATTTTTGCCAGCATCTCACCCCCGAATGCGTATGGATGCCGACGCTCATGGCGCATCCCAATGGGGCATTGCGTATCCATCAAATCGAGGTGCGAGCCGCTGAGGAGCAGGCGGTGGCCTGGCGCCTGGGGATCATCGCCGATGCCCGAGTCGAAGAGGTCGACACTGGCTGGGATGTGGTGTTGGGCAATCTGCGGCTGAATGTCGTGCATGACGACACAGCATTGATCCCCCGATTGGGACGGTTGGTGCTGGAGTATAAAGACGGCGTGCGCGAGTTGAACGTCGGCGTTTGAGCGCTGAATCTGAGCGGCGAGTTTTCGGAGACCCTGATGAAGGTCGCAGTGCTGGGGGCAGGCGTCGCCGGGGTGGCCGCTGCCTATTATCTGTGGCGTGATGGCCATCAAGTCGTGGTGCTGGATCGCCAAAGCGGCGCGGCACGCGAGACCAGCTTTGGCAATGCCGGCGGGCTATGCCCCAGTTTTGCGGGCCCTTGGGCCGCACCCGGCATGATAGGCAAGGTCTTGAAAATGGCCTTGCAGAAAGAAGCTCCGATTCGTTTCTCCTTTACGCCGAATCCGCGCAAACTGGCTTGGCTGGCGCGTTGGATGGGCAATTGCAATGCAGAACGTTTTCGCGCGAATAAACTGCGGATGCAGCGTGTAGCGCACTATAGCAACGCATGCCTGCAGGATCTGGCCGGTGCGGGGCTGCCAGTCGAATTTGATTATCACCGGGACGGCACGCTGCAAGTTTTTCGCAGTCAATCCGATCTGAAAGTCGTCAAAGGCATCACACAGGCATTGGACGAATATGAGGTGCCGTGGCGTTTGCTGGACGGTGACGAGGCCAGAGCCCTGGAGCCTGCCTTGGCCGGATCTCGCGCGCCGATTGCGGGGGCCTTGTATCTGCCTCGTGACGGCTCGGGTGATAGCCACAAGTTTGCTACGGGGTTGGCTGCGTATTTGGCGCAGCAAGGTGTGGTGTTTCGCTACGACACGCCCGTCGCGGCACTGGTCAAGGCTGCTGACCGCATTCAGGGCGTACGGATCGAGGGCCAGGCCGAGCTATTCAGCGCAGACGCCTATGTGATTGCCCTGGGACCGCAAACGCCGTTTTTGCTGCGTCCTTTGGGTCTGTCTTTGCCGATTTATCCCCTGAAGGGATATTCCATTACGGCGCGTATCGATGATCCGGATCGTGCTCCTCGCGCGGCGCTGATGGACGAATACAACAAGGTCATGATTTCGCGTCTGGGTGATCGCGTGCGGGCTGCGGGGATGGCGGAACTCAAGGGCTACGGATTAGCCGTTGATCCAGGCCGCGTCGCTTTTTTAAAGGGCGTCGTGCGTGAATGGTTTCCCGAGGGCGTGAGCCTCGACGATGCCCAGGCCTGGGCGGGCTTGCGTCCCATGACCCCGGATGGTCCGGCGATCCTGGGCAAGACACGCTACGCGAATCTGTACTTGAACTGCGGTCACGGCTCGAATGGCTGGACGCAGGCGTGCGGTACCGGAAAAATCGTGGCCGATATCGTGTCGGGGCGGCAACCGGAGGTCGACCTGGATGGCTTGACGGCGGACCGATACGCCTGAGCCCCTAGAACGCCCAGCTACCGAACATGAACAGCACGTTGCCATTGCCGCTGCCCCCGGGAATATAGGTGGCGTAGAGCGTGGCATTGCGATATCCCGCAGAGACCAGGGGCAGAATCCCCGGGAACGGAATCCGATTGAAAATATCCGAGCGCGAAGTCAGGAATACGGTGTAGCCGGCGCCAAAACGCCAGTTCTCGCCGGCCCTGCCTATTTTCTGGAATCCGTAGCCGGCCATCGGCTCGATTTTGCTGTGCGAATCCAGAAACGCCATGGCGTAGAGCGCGTGCCAGTCGCCATCTTCGTCATACAGGCTTTTGCCCAACCCGCCGCCCCAGGCGAGTTCATTGAAGCTATCGATTTTCTTTTTGCTGTACGTGGCGCGGTTGTGCCAGGAATAACCTGTCAGATAGAGCTCATTGCCGCCTTCGGTCCAGATCTGGTCGATACGTTGGCAGGCGGACTGAGCCCATGACGGCAGGCTGTCACAGGCAAATACCGAAAAAGCAGGCGAACAAAGCAGGCAGAACAACACTGCCCGGAGTTTCTTGGTCATAGGGACTCCGTAGCAAGGTGAGACGGCAGGTCGAACCGAATACCGCACATCTCACCGTCAAGCGGGAACATGAGGCCGAGCCTCGGGTATTGAATATTTCCGATTTAAGTCAGATACATGATGCGTGTCTCTGATTCAGTTGGGTGCAACGGGATGTTTCTTATTATTCGCGAAGCATACTGAGTGGAGCGGGCAGACGTAGACGCCAGCGTGATGGCATGGCACCGCGCTTTCGAGGCGGAAGTACGCGCAAGCGACCTACAGCAGGAAAACCGTCGCCAGGCCCAGAAAGATAAAGAAACCCAGCGAGTCCGTCGCAAAGGTCAGCAAGACCGAAGAACCCATGGCGGGGTCTTTGCCAAAGCGTGCACGCAACATGGGGACCAGCACGCCGAACGACGCACCGACCAGCATGTTGCAGATCATGGAGGCCATCATCACGACCGCGATGGCAATGGAGTTTGAGATGGCCCAGGCGAATAGCGCCGCCACCACGCTGCCACAGAGGCCAACCATGAACGTGACCATCATCTCGCGTTTGACCAACTGCCACAGGTTGCGGCCGGTAATACGGCCCACGGCCAAGGCACGAATGATCATGGTCATCGTCTGATTGCCCGAGTTGCCGCCGATGCCGGCCACAATCGACATCAGAAACGCCAGGATCACAATATGGCTGACTGTGTCTTCGAATCGTGAGGCGACGAACGAGGCCGTCGCGGCTGTGCACAAGTTGAACAGCAACCAGGGGGCACGGTTGCGCAAGGCCATGGCCACCGGGGCGAAGATGTCTTCTTCTTGCAGACCGGCGCGCGACAGGGCTTGCTCTTGCGAGTCTTCGCGCATCACGTCCACGACGTCCGCGATAGTGACCCGGCCGATCAACCGGCCCTGGTCGTCCATGACGGGCGCCGAGACGAGGTCATAGCGTTCAAATGCGCCGGCCGCGTCCGCATCGGAGTCCAGCGGGTTCAGCGTCAGGAAATCCGTGCTCATGACCGCATGGACTTCGGTCTCGGGCTCGCTGACCAACAGGCGGGACAAGGGCAATACGCCTTGTAATTTGTCCTGCCGGTCGACGACGAACACCTGGTCGGTATGGTCGGGCAGCTCGTGCAGGCGGCGCAGATAGCGCAGCACCACCTCGAGGGTGACATCCTCGCGCACGCGTACCATCTCGAAATCCATGATGGCGCCTACGCTGTCCTCGGGGTAGCCCATTGCCTCGAGCAGTTGCGCACGCTCTTCTTCGGTCAGGCCTTTCTGGACCTCGGCCACCACATCGGGAGGCAGATCGGGGGCCAGGTCGGCCAGCTCATCCGCATCCATGTTGCCCGTCGCGGCCACCAGATCTTGACGATCCATGGCCTCGATGAGCGACTCCCGCACCCAGTCCTCGACCTCGAGCAGCACGTCGGCGTCGTGTTCGGGACTGACCAGCTTCCAGACGGTCTGACGCTCGTCCTTGGGCAAGGATTCGAGAATGAACGCGATATCGGCCGGATGCAGGGCGTCGACCAGGGCTTTGAGTTCGGCCTCGTGCTGGCGATGGACCAGGTCCTCGACCAACGAGGCTTTGTCGTCACCCTGTTCCTGGCGGTGCACGAGGTCTTCGACGAGCTGTTGGCGGCGCAGGCGTTCCTGGACCTCAGCCAAGGCGTGCTGAGCGTCTTCAGGGTCCAGGCGGCGGGGCGGCACGGGCGCGGCGGCGGGCTGCGTCATAGGCTACAAACTTACAGAATAGGCAGGGGGCGGCTGCGCCGGGCTTCGTCAGTGGCAACGTAGGTCAGGACGGCTTCGGTGACCTTGACCACCTCGGCATCCATGCGATTACGTTCGGCATAGACTTCGACAGATACGGTAACCGAAGTTTTGCCTGTCTTGACGATGGTCGTGTAGAAACTGAGCAGATCGCCCACGAATACGGGCTGCTTGAACTGAAACGCGTTGACAGCGACGGTCGCGACACGCCCCGCAGCACGGCGCGCCGCAGGGATCGAGCCCGCAATATCGACCTGCGACATGATCCATCCACCAAACACATCGCCATGAATATTGGCGTCTGAGGGCATGGGCATGACACGCAACACGGGATCCCGACCGGCAGGCAGGGTAGTCGTGAAATCTTTGACGCTAGACATGGGCCGGCTCCAGTCCTGATGAAAACCGGCCGATTATGCAGCAAAACGCATTCCTCTGCGGTGATTGATGGGGATTTTTCGCCGCCGGGCCGCCCCAAGGCGAAAACGCCCCTACATCACCAACTTCACGACTCCATAGCCGCCCAGTACCAGCCAGACATACAAGATCAATCCCAACAGCATGACCTTGGGGCCTGCCTGGCGGATCTGGCCAAACCTCGTTTCGATGCCCAGGGCGGTCATGGCCATGGTCAAGGCAAAGACATCCAGGCGGCGGATGGCAGTGATGACGTCTGCCGGCAGGACGTCCAGGGAATTGATGATGGCCAGAACCAGAAAGCCTACGGCAAACCACGGGATAGGCAAGCGCGTCTTGGCCTGGCCCGGTCCGCTGGCCGAGGCTGCACTACGCAGCCACAGGCCCAATATCAGCAATACCGGCACCAGCAACGCTACGCGGGTCATTTTGACGATGGTGGCCACGTCCGTCGTGGCGGGATCAATATTGCTGGCTGCCCCGACGACTTGGGCGACCTCGTGTACGGTGCCGCCAATGTACAGGCCCAATTCCTGGGGCGTTAGCGCGAGCCAGCCTGCCTGATAGGCTACCGGGTACAGGAACATGGAAAGTGTGCCAAACAGCACCACGGTGGCCACCGCCACGGCGCTCTTGTGGGGGGCAGCACGCAGCGTGGGCTCAAAAGCCAACACCGCCGCTGCGCCGCAGATGGCGCTGCCCGCGGCGGTCAACATCGCGGTATCGCGATCCAGGCCCAGCAGCCGTTGGCCAACAGCAGTCCCTATTAGCAGCGTCCCCACCACGATAATCACCGACACGGCCAAGCCCGGCAGGCCGACGGCGGCGATCTGCTGGATGCTGATGTTCAGGCCGTAAAACGCGACTGCGATACGCAGCAGGCGGCGCGCAGTGAAATTAACGCCCACCGCCCAATCGGCCGGCATGGTGCCACGCAGGAAATTGCCATAAAGCATGCCGCATACGATGCCGATGATCAGCGGCGAAAAACCCAGCTGGCGAATCGCCGGCAGGTCGCTCAGCTGCATCACTGCCACGGTCATCAGCGCAACAAAGAAAACACCATTGAGCTTGTCGCGCCACGGCGTGGCCAGGGGGAGGGTAGTAGAAGTCGACATGGGGGTTGCTGCATAACTTAATAACTGGAAGGAATATTAAATCTGGCCGCGTTATTTGAGAAATTTTTAATTTGGATATTAAATATTCGAAATAACGATATCGACCGGGACCCCTGGCCTTCCTCCAATGACACCAGATCAACTTTTGACCTTTGCGTATGTTGCGGACGTGGGCAATATCAGCCGCGCGGCGGAATTGCTGTATTTATCCCAGCCGGCCGTATCGGGGCAGTTACGTTTGCTGCAAGACTGGTTCGGCGAGCCGCTGTATCGGCGCAAGGGGCATGGCGTGGTCTTGACCCCGGCGGGCGAGCGCCTGGCCGAGCAAGCCCGTCAGCTACGCCAGGTCTATCAGCAGGCGCAAACCCTGCGTGAGGCGTGGCAAGGGCTGGAAACGGGCAGGCTGCGGCTGGGGGCGAGCACGACGCCAGCCAGCTATCTGCTGCCCGCGCTCGTCGCCGAGTTCCACCAGCGGTTTCCGGCAGTCAGTCTGCATCTGTCCGACGGCAACACCAGCCAGATCGTGGAGCGTTTGCCTACTTTGGATTTGGCCTTTATCGAGGGGGAGGTGCCGGCGGGCCTGCCCGTGGATACGATGGTCCACCAGTGGCGGCAGGACGAGGTCGTGGCGATTGCGCGTGCAGACCATCCCTTGGCGCGGCACGGTGTCGCGCATTTGCAGGAGCTGGTCAATTTTGCCCTGGTCATGCGAGAACCGGGATCGGGTGTGCGGCAATTGGTCGAGCGGGCGTTTGCCGACGAGGGTTTGGCGCCTGCCGTGGGATTGGAGCTGGCTGGCGTCGAGGGGGTGAAACAGGCCGTGCGTGCCGGCCTGGGGATCGGATTCGTCTCGCTGCTGTCAATGCGGCACGAGGATGGTACCTTGGCCGTGATCCGGCTCTTGCCGCAGCCGTTGACACGCACACTCAGTATTCTCGTCCCGCACTCGCAGAGCTCGGCGCGCGCGGCCGAGCGTTTTCTGGAGTCTTGCCTGACACTACGATCCGAGGTGTGACCAGTACCGAGTCAGTCGGGACGAGCCAACCATTTCCTTGCCAGTTCCACCCAATACGTCCCGCCCAGCGGCAGCAGGTCGTCATTGAAATCGTAGCTGCCGTTGTGCAGCATGCACGGGCCCGCGCCATGCCCCACGTCGCGGTGTGTGCCGTCACCGTTGCCTATCCACACATAGCAGCCGGGCAGTTCCTGCAGCATGAACGCAAAATCCTCGGCGCCCATGGTCGGCTGGACGTGGTCGTGGACATTTTCCGCGCCGACGATGCTGCGCATGACCTCGACACAGAATGCCGTTTCGTTGGCATGGTTGATCGTCGGCGGGTAGTTGCGGTGGAATTCGAATTCCACGGTGCAGTCCAGGGCCTCGCACGTATGCCGAGCGATATCGTGCATGCGGCGTTCGATCAGGTCCAGCGTTTCGTGCGTGAACGTCCGTACCGTGCCTCGCATGATGGCGACATTGGGCACGACGTTGTCGGCGCTGCCGGTATGGATCTGCGTGATGCTCAGCACCGCTGCATCCAGCGGGTTGCGGTTGCGCGTGATGATGGTCTGCAATGATTGCGCCAGTTGCACTGCCGTCATGACCGGGTCTATGCCCAGATGGGGCATGCCTGCATGCGTGCCCTTGCCTTGAATCGTAATGACGAACTCGTTGCTCGACGCCATGATGGGGCCGGCCGTTACCCCAAATTGGCCCACCTGCAGGCCAGGCCAGTTGTGCATGCCGAACACGGCGTCCATCGGGAATCGGGTGAACAGGCCGTCATCGATCATGCGTTTCGCGCCGCCGCCGCCTTCTTCGGCGGGTTGGAAAATCACATAGACGGTGCCGGGAAAATCGCGGTACTGCGCCAGATAGCGTGCCGCAGCCAACAGCATGGCAGTGTGGCCGTCGTGGCCGCAGGCGTGCATTTTGCCTGCGTTCTGGCTGGCGTGTTCAAAGGTGTTTGCCTCTTGCATCGGCAGCGCATCCATGTCGGCGCGCAACCCCACGGTGCGAGGACTGTCGATATTGCCGCGAATGATGCCGACAACGCCTGTGCCGCCTAACCCGCGATCGACTTCGATGCCCCATTCGAGGAGCTGGGTGGCGACGACGTCAGAGGTACGGAATTCCTCGAAAGACAATTCCGGATGTGCGTGAATGCCGCGCCGGATACGGGCGATCTCTTCGTGCCAGGCGACGATGGGTTCTAACAGATTCATCGGAGTCTCGATGGAGTTGAGCCAAGGGCAACAAGGGTATTATCAAACAAAAACCCTCAGAATATGTATCACACGTGGAGACCTCACTATGTCGCGTCCTTGGCTTGCTCATTATCCCGCTGGCGTTCCTGCGGAAATATCCATCGAGCCTTATGCGTCATTGCCCGACTTGCTGGATCGGGCTTGCCGCAAGCATGCCGCCCGCGTCGCGTGCACGGCCATGGGGGCGGATATCAAATACGCGGAGCTGGATCGCCAGGCGCGCGCGTTTGCCGCATGGTTACAGAGCCAGGGGCTGAAAAAAGGCGCTCGCGTGGCGCTGATGATGCCCAACGTGCCGGCTTATCTAGTGTGCTTGTTAGGGACTTTGCGCGCGGGCCTGGTGGTGGTCAACGTCAATCCGCTTTACAAGACAGATGAGTTGCAGCGGCAATTGCTCGACAGCGGTGCCGAAGTCATCGTCATTCTGGAAAATTTCGCACATACCTTGCAAGCCGTCAGTGACCGTGGTGCGCTGCGGCATGTGGTGGTAACGGGGCCGGGGGATCTATTGGGTGGTTTGAAAGCACCCCTGGTGAACTTCGTGGCTCGCTACATCAAGCGCATGGTCCCCGATTGGCGGATCGAGGGGGCACACCATTTGTCTCACGTGTTGTCGCAGGGCGCATCGGCCGCGTTCACAGCCCCTCCATTGGGGCATGATGATGTCGCGGTTTTGCAGTACACAGGTGGGACCACCGGCACACCCAAGGGAGCCATGCTGTCGCATGGTAATTTGATTGCCAACGTACTGCAGCTCGAGGCCGTGGCGCGGCCCGCACTGAAAGATCTGGACAACACGCAGCTCACCATTATCAGCGCCTTGCCGCTGTATCACGTGTTTGCCATGACGGTGTGCGGTTTGTTCGGTCTCTATGCGGGGATGCGTAATGTGCTGATCATCAATCCCCGCGATCAGCCGGCCTTGATCGATGCATGGCGCAAGGCCGGCATCAATATTTTCCCGGGCGTGAATACCTTGTTCAATGCCCTGGCGAACAACTCGGATTTTGCCAAGCTGGATTTTTCTGGATTGCGATTGACGCTGGGTGGTGGGATGGCGGTGCAGCGCCATGTGGCTGAGCGCTGGCTGCAGATCACGGGACATCCCTTGGTAGAGGGCTATGGTTTGTCGGAAACCTCGCCCGTTGCCACGGTCAATCCTACCGACACGACGGCGTATTCTGGTTCAATCGGTCTGCCTTTGCCATCGACCGATGTGGCGATTCTGGATGACGAGGGCAAACCCTTGCCGCTGGGAGAGCGTGGAGAAGTGTGCATACGCGGCCCGCAAGTCATGCTGGGGTATTGGCAAAAACCCGATGAAACGCGCTTGTGCATGACTGCGGACGGTTTCTTTCGGACGGGCGATATTGGCATCATGGACGAGCAGGGCTATACCCGTATCGTCGATCGCAAGAAAGACATGATTGCCGTATCTGGGTTCAAGGTCTATCCGAACGAGGTCGAAGCCGTCATCGCATCGCATCCGGGTGTGCTGGAATGCGCGGTGGTGGGCGTGCCCGATGAGCATTCTGGCGAGACCGTGAAAGCCTTTGTGGTGAAGAAAGACGAGTCGCTGACTGAAGCCCAACTGATCGATTGGTGCAAAGACAAGCTCACGGGCTATAAACGCCCACACAGCGTGGAGTTTCGCGCCGAGCTGCCCAAGAGTAACGTGGGCAAGATTCTGCGGCGCGAATTACGGCCGGACTAGTTTCATTGCTTGTGCAGATGCGGCGCGATCATGCCGTGCAGGGCCTCCACAATGGCGGGGTTGCCTGCCACCACGCGCCCGCCGATAGGCCACGGGTCATGCTGGTGCATGTCGTGGCAAACACCGCCTGCCTCGCGCATGATCAAGGTGCCCGCCGCCACATCCCACGGCGCCAGGCCCATTTCCCAATAGCCGTCATAACGTCCGCATGCCGTCCATGCGAGATCCAGTGCTGCCGCCCCCATGCGCCGCACGCCCCGCGTGATGCAGATGGCTTCTTTCAGCATGGGCATGTATTGATCGGCGAACGAGAAATCGCGAAACGGAAAACCCGTCGCCAGGACGGCGTCATTGAGGGTTTTGGTACGCGAGCACGTAATGCGCCGGCCGTTGAGCCACGCGCCGATGCCGTGGACGGCGGTGAATAGTTCTTCGCGGCAGGGGTCATACACGACACCGATGACCGGCGTGTCTTCTTGCAGAGGGTCCGTGCCGGGGACTCGTGTGCCCGCATGCGCGACCAGCGCAATCGACACGGCATAGTGGGGTACGCCATGCAGAAAGTTGGTCGTGCCATCCAACGGGTCGATATACCAGGTGGCGGGGCCCTGAGGGGTGCCGCCTGTTTCTTCGGCCACAATGCCAAAATCAGGCGTGCGCGAGCGTAGCACCTCGATAATGGCAGCCTCGGCCTCGCGATCGGCTTGTGAAACCAGATCGTTGCGGGCTTTGTGGTCGATCACGAGGTCGCTGCGATGATGAGCATAGGACTGCAGGATGGCTGCACCTGAATGGGCTGCCGATGCGGCAGCGTCGATCGCAGCGCCAAGATCCAGCGCGGAGGTTGAAGGCATCGTAGTACGTCCGGTCTTCAGCATGAGTCCAGTGTAAGCCTTTGAAGCGGTGGGCTCGGCACTTCTGCCAGAATCAGTCGTTTATACGTGGCTTTCACCCAACGTCATGGTGTTGTCGTCTTAGGTATGCTGTCTATCGCAACGAGGTGATAGGCGGCGCGGGGCCTCGTCGTGAAAATCGCGTAATTTGCTCCAAAATAGCAACATTGCCCGCCTTGTCGTTGTCTCTCTGTATCTATGTCCTCTTACGTTCCGCTGACTGCTCCTGACGCCGGTTTCGATGCCGATGGCCATTTTCGCAATGCCTCGTATGGCGATGTTTATCATTCGACTGCGGGCGCGCTTGGGCAAGCAGAGTATGTATTTCTGCGGGGCAACGGTTTGCCTGAGCGGTGGCGTGGTCGGCACACGTTTACCGTGTGCGAAACGGGTTTCGGATTAGGGTTGAATTTTCTGGCGTTGTGGGATGCATGGCGCAAAGATCCCGCTCGTTGTGCACGATTGCATATGCTCTCGGTCGAGGCGCATCCGTTTACGCGCGATACGCTGGCCCAGGTGCTGCGGCGATTGGCGCCCGAACCGTTGCGCGCATTGGCGGATCAACTGGCAGCTCAATGGCCGGTGTGCCTGCCGGGCCTGCATCGTCTCGAGTTCGAGCGGGGCGCAATCACGCTGACATTGGCGTTTGGTCGAGCCGAGACCGTCGTACCGCAATTACGTGCCAGCGTGGATGCGTATTTTTTGGATGGCTTTGCGCCAAAGCGCAATCCCGATTTGTGGCAACCCGCATTGATGCATGACTTGGCACGCTTGGCTGCGCCCGATGCCACACTGGCGACGTGGGCCAGTGCGGGCGTGGTGCGTCAGGCCTTGAGCGCAGCGGGGTTCGAGGTCCGCAAGCAGCCAGGATATGCGGGCAAATTGCACATGACGGTAGGCGTGCGGACAGCGCAAGCCGCGCCGCCCGTGCAATCGGGGCTATCTGCACAAGCGAAAGGCGGCACGCCGTTGGGCCACAAAATCTCCGCACTGGATGAGGCCTGGTCACAGGCCCGTGATGCGGACAGTCTCGGCGCGGGCGAGATCGTCATTGTCGGGGCCGGACTGGCGGGAGCCGGCATCGCACAGGCATTGGCGCTGCGAGGCCGGTCAGTGGTGGTGATTGATCCCGCAAACTCGGCAGATGACCTGGCCCATGCCGGCCACGTTGCGGCGGCCCTGACGCCAGTGATCGCTCGAGATGATAATTCCCGCGCACGATTGTCGCGCGCGGGCAGTTTCAGAGCCCAAGCCCGTTGGGCCGGGCTGGCATCGGACGCTGCTCCGTTGCGCTGCGGCACCTTGCAGCTCGAGCGCGACGCGGGCCGTATGGCTGCGCTGGGCGACACATTGCGGCAACTGCAGTTTCCCGCAGACTGGGTGCGAGCCGTCGATCGTGACGAGGCCTCGGCGCTGGCAGGCATATCGGTCGCGAGAGGGGGCTTGTTTTTCACCGATGGGTCATTGGTACAGCCTGCAGCGTTGATTCCTGCCTTGTTGCACACCCCTGGTGTGCGGTGTGTATCGGGGTGTGCGTTCGATTTGCGGCGTCTGGACTCGGGTTGGCAGGTTCGTGGCGCCGACGGTGAGGTCCTGGCTCAGGCGGCGACCGTGGTATTGGCCAACGCGTTCGGGGCGCAGGCGTTGTTGCGCGAGAGCGGTTTGCTGGATCCGCTGCCGAGGTTGGCGCAGATGCATCGGCTGGCAGGACAAGTCAGCTTGCTGCCGGCGTACGAGGGACACGAGACCGGCGGCGCAGGGCTCGGCCCGCGCTGTATCGTCGGCGGTGAGGGGTATCTGCTACCTGCAATACAGGGCCAGTGCGTGGCCGGCAGTACCTATGAGCATGGCGCCGTGGTTTCCGAGGTCAGCGCAACTGGCCGGCAAACCAATCTGGACAAAG
This sequence comes from Bordetella tumbae, assembly GCF_054780995.1. Classification (NCBI taxonomy): domain Bacteria; kingdom Pseudomonadati; phylum Pseudomonadota; class Betaproteobacteria; order Burkholderiales; family Alcaligenaceae; genus Bordetella; species Bordetella tumbae. The sequence continues at coordinate 75,666 of NZ_BAAGVG010000022.1, read as the reverse complement.
TCGCCGGACTCTTGGGGGGCTTGCCCACGGACTGGGCATCGCTGACGCCGGGCGAACTGCCCGGGTGGGCCGGATGGCGAGCCGTCCTGCCTGGACGCTTGCCCGCGATCGGCCCTTTGTCACATGCCCCTGGGGTGTGGATTGCGGCAGGGTATGCGTCGCGAGGCCTCAGTTGGTCGGCATTGAGCGGGGATCTGATTGCCAGTGCGCTATGCGGGGAACCGCTGCCGCTAGAGGCAGATCTGCTTGCCGCCATTGCGCCGCGTTAACGCCACGATGGCGGTTGTTGACCGCAGAAGCCTCGATAAATCAAATAAATCTGTGCGGCAGATACTACGCGGTAATCCCAGATTGCCGGGTTCTGTATTCAAGTTTTCGGCTGGTTTGACATGGGGATTCGACCCGAAAAACGAAAGCGATTTTATTTCGTGGGCCAAATCCGTCAAAATAACGTCTTTTAACGGTTTTTTGGCTTAAGCCGGGGGATGCTCTGTGCCGCCCAAGTTCGACTTTGCCCATACTACCCAACTCGAGTCCGTCGAGTTGCTGTCGTCACGCCCGAGCCGCATCGATTTCGACGCGGGAGACGGGTTGCACCTGGTAGTCGAGGCGCATGCGCCTGGTGTCTTTCGCCTGCGCTGTGGCCAGGCGAGTGCCCTTAATGAGGAAAAACCCAGCGCGCGCGTACGCGCCGTTGCGGAAATGTTGTTGGCTCGCCAAGAAGCAGTAGGCGAGTGTACGGTCACGCCCCAAGACGACGGCAAAGGCTGGCGTATTGCTCAGGGCGAGGTGTCGTTCGATATCCAGACGGATCCGGTGCGGATCGCCTTGTATCGTGGCGAAACGCAGGTGCTTGCTTCTGATATCTCGGAGCACGAGCCCGCTTTTGGCCATGATGCGCTGGATGAGGCAGATGATGCGGTCTGGAGCGCGGCTTTCACTCTGCAGGCTGATGAGCGTCTCTACGGCCTGGGCGAAACCTCTGGTGATCTGAATCGTCGCGAAGAAGCGATCGTTTCCGATGACCCGGATCATCGCGCGCTGCCGTTGGCCTGGAGCCCGCGCGGTTGGGGCATCTATGTCAATACGATGCATCGCGTGCACCACGATCTGGGGGTGGCGCCGACGGCGTCTGCCTACACGGTCAGTATCGAAGACACCGTGCTGGACGTGTTCCTGTTCGTCGGTGACCCTAGCGAGATCCTGAACCAATACACAGCGTTGACAGGCCGTGCCGGCCAGCCGGTGCTGTGGGCGATGGGTGCCTGGCTGCAGCAGGCCGAGGGCGAGATGCCCACCGAGACCGCTGCCCTGGTCGAGCGGATGCGCGAGCTGCAGTTGCCGCTGGACGCCGTCAAGCTGGCTGCACCCTCGGCCTGGGGGTTCCAGTCCGACAAGGCTGTCTTTGAATGGGACGCCCAGCGTTTCCCGGATGCCAAACAAATGTTGGCGCTGTTTCACAAGCACCACGTTCACGTCGCGGCAACCGGTTTTCCTGGCGTCATCCAGGCCAGTCCCCTGTTCGAGGAACTGGAGGATCGGGGCTGGCTATTGACCCGCGATGATGGCAGTGCCCAGGTTTTCGACGGCAACGAAGCCACGGCCGGTCGGCCCTATGGTCTGCTGGATCTGACCTATCGCGACGTCTATAACCTCTGGATCGAGCGCCATCGTCAATTGATCGAGGACGGTCTGGACGCTCCCGTCTGTGATGCGCAGATTGCCATTCCTGACGACGTCAGCGCACGCAACGGCGACAACGGCGCGATCCTGCGTTCCCAATATCCGTTGCTGGCACGCCGCGCCTTGTTCGAGGCTGTAGCGGGCCACAAGGTCCCCCCCGAGGGCGTAGTGCCCAGCACCGATTTGTTCCCGGCGGCCCAACGCCTGCCGTGGCAGCTCGGCCCGCAAGTCACCAACGACTGGGTTGGATTGGAACAGACCTTGCGTACGGCGTTGTCCATCGGGGCGAGTGGTGTGCCGGTGCAGGTGCATAACATCGGTTCTGCCAAGGCGCCGCTCGATGGCATGAGCGCCGAGCTGTATCTGCGCTGGCTGACTGTTGGCGTGTTTTCGGCGAATTTCTGCTTCCAGGGCGTTCCTGGCTTGATGCCCTGGGCATTTGGCGATGAGGCGCTCGAGCAGTCGCGTACCTGGCTGCAATGGCGTTACCGCTTGGTCCCCTACGTCTTGGGCGCGATCGAAGACTCGGCGCGTACCGGGCTGCCGGTGCAGCGCTCGATGGCATTGAGTTTTCCGCATGACCCTGAGGCCCACAATTGGGACCTGCAGTATTTGCTAGGGCCGGCCTTGCTGGTGGCCCCGGTGATGCAGCCGGGCAATAGCGTGAACGTGTATCTGCCCAAGGGCGATGCCTGGTGGGATTTGAACACCGGCTATCGCTACGAAGGCGGCACCACCTTGGCCGTCGAGTGGGGAACGGATAAATACCCCGTCTTTGGCCGTGAAGGGCATATGTTGTGTCTGGGCCCTGTGGCGCAGCATGCGGGCGAGTTCAACTCCGCACGCATCCTGGACGAAGTCTGGATGTTCGGCATGCCGGTGCATAACCCCGTGGTGATGCGCAACAAGATCCGTGTCATGCAAATGCAGGGGTCCAGCTATATCAAGGGCCTCGAAGGCCTACGCATCCTTCCCTCCGAAGGGCTGGAAGTCAAACGCCGCGGCGCCGAAGTCCGCATCTCGCGCGCTCGGTAACCAGCGTCTCCCGGCGTCCATCGGCGGTAAATGCCGATGGACGCCGATCTTGCTGTTCCCATTGATCCGTCCTCGTACCCCTGCTTGCCGCAGGGGGCAGATGGATTCGTAGATGGCGCAGTTATATTTCTAATAGTTATTAAAAAGAGACGAAACAGTCGTTCTCTTTAGAAACGCGATCCTCGACAATCGCAACGCCATGATTCACATTCAACATCTATCGAAGACTTACGCGACGCCGCACGGCCGCTTTGAGGCGCTGCGCGACATCAGCCTGCAAATCGAACAGGGCGAAGTTTTCGGCATCATCGGCCCCAGCGGGGCAGGAAAAAGCACGCTGGTCCAGTGCATTAATTTGCTGGAGCGTCCCGATAGCGGCCAGATCTCTATTGGGGGCACCGAGCTGACCTGCCTGGGCGAGACCGAGCTGCGCAACCAACGCCGCCGCATCGGCATGGTCTTTCAAGGCTTTAACTTGCTGGCCCGTCGTACGGTGTACGGCAACGTGGCCTTGCCTCTGGAGATCGCTGGCGTGCCGCGCGATCAGATCCCTGCCAAAGTCGAGCGTTTGCTGGCGTTGGTCGGGTTGGAACATCTGCGCGATCGCTATCCCAGCCAGATCAGTGGTGGGCAGAAACAGCGCGTGGGGATTGCCCGTGCCCTGGCCAACGACCCCGATGTGCTGCTGAGCGACGAGGCGACTTCGGCGCTGGACCCGGAAACCACGCACAACATTTTGGCCTTGCTGCGGGATATCAACCAGAAAACCGGTGTGACCGTCGTCATGATCACGCACCAGATGGAAGTCGTGCGCGAAATTTGCGATCGTGTGGCGGTGTTGTCGCATGGCCAGGTGGTCGAGTCCGGCCGTACGCAGGACATTTTTGCCTCGCCCCGGCACGAGGTGACCAGCGCCATGGTGTCGGCCGCGACGGCCTCGGACCTGACCGACGCCACTCTGGCCGCCACGCATGCACGCATGGCCGACATGGCCGCCGCACGGCCCGGGACGCAGGCGCGTCTGCTGCGTATTCGCCTGGCGGGCGGCGCCTCGGCTGGCACACTGTTGTCCGACCTGACGCGTCAGCACGCGCTGGATGTCAGCCTGGTCCAGGCCCGCGTCGAAGACATCCAGGGGGTTGCTGTCGGTACCTTGTTCGTATTGGTGCAAGGCGCACCTGACGCCGTCAATCAGGCGCTGAACGCCCTGGCTGCATTAGATATTTCCGTAGAAGACATCGCCCCATGAGTTCGCAACTGTTCGACTTGCTCGTCACCTCGCTGCTGGAAACCTTGCTGCTGGTCGGCGTGCCCAGCCTGATTGCCGTCATCATCGGTATTCCGCTGGGTGTCATCCTGGTGGTGACCGCACGCGGCGCGATGCTGCAAAACCTGACCGTCAACCGTGTGTTGGGCGCCGTCGTCAACATCACCCGTTCAGTGCCGTTCATCATCTTGATGGTGGCCATCATCCCGTTCACGCGGTTTATCGCCCAGACCTCGATCGGCACCACGGCGGCGATCGTGCCGCTGTCTGTCGCGGCTATTCCATTCATGGCCCGTATCGCTGAAAACGCCATGCGCGAGGTCGACTCGGGGCTGTTGACCGCGGCGCGCGCCATGGGCGCGAGTCCGTTGCAGATCATTGTCAAAGTCCTGTTGCCGGAATCCCTGCCGGGGTTGGTGGCTGCCACGATCGTGACCATCATCAGTCTGATTGGCTATTCCGCCATGGCGGGTGCCATTGGCGGTGGCGGCCTGGGCGACGTAGGTATTCGCTACGGTTACCAGCGCTTCCAGCCGGAGGTCATGCTGGCCGTCGTGGTGGTGTTGGTTGTTTTGGTGCAGTTTGTACAAGGGCTAGGCGATTGGCTGGTCCGTCGCATGTCGCATCGTTAATTTGTCCTCCTCGGAAGTCTCATCATGAGCATCAAATTTTTGAAATCGTTGGCCGCCCTGGCCTTGGGCGCCGCCGTTGTTACTCAACCCGCGCTCGCCCAAGACAAGCCGCTCAAGATCGGTGTGACGGCGGGGCCGCACGCGCAGATCTTTGACGTGGTCAAGGCAGAGGCTGCCAAGCAGGGCCTGCAAGTGCAGATCATCGAGTTCAGCGACTACGTGCAGCCCAACGCTGCGCTGTCTGCTGGCGATCTGGATATGAACAGCTACCAGCATCAGCCCTACCTGGACTCCGCCAATGCGGATCGTGGCTACAAACTCGTCAGCATCGGCAAGACGGTGATTTTCCCCATCGGCATCTACAGCAAAAAGGTCAAAAACCTGAACGAGCTGAAAGACGGCGCGCAGATCGGTATCCCCAACGATCCGACCAACGGTGGCCGTGCCTTGCTGCTGTTGCAGCAACACGGGCTGATCAAGCTGAACCCCGACGCGGGTCTCAAAGCGACGCCGATCGACATCACGGAAAACCCGCGCAAGCTGCGTTTTGTGGAATTGGATGCCGCACAACTGCCGCGTTCGCTCGATGACGTCGATGCCTCCGCCGTGAACACCAATTTCGCCATGGAAGCAGGCCTGGATCCGAACAAGGACGCGATTGTGCGCGAGTCCTCCGAGTCGCCCTATGCCAACGTGCTGGTGGTGCGCGAGCAAGACAAAGACCGAGCAGATCTGAAAAAGCTGGCCAGCATCTACCAGAGCGCCGCTACCAAGGCCTTCATCGCTGAGAAATTCAAGGGTGCGGTGGTTGCCGCCTGGTAATTCGGGGTGGCGTAAATCGGCGGCATACGCGTTGCCGCCGGCGGTATTTTGAGCAGGAACGTAATTTTAGATTTGACAGGCTGATTCAGTTTCGTCATAATCTTGGGCTTCGGTCGGGCCTTTAGCTCAGTCGGTAGAGCAGCGGACTTTTAATCCGTTGGTCGCGAGTTCGAGTCTCGCAGGGCCCACCACCAGATGCAAAACAACGCCAACTCTTCGGAGTTGGCGTTGTTGTTTGTGGTGCTAGGTTTGAGATTCAGTGCCCATCGCTGGATCGCTCACCGAGTGTTCACCGGTCTCTACACGCCCGGCAAAGCGGCGCATGAATGCGGTATCGCTATCGCATTTCACCTGGAAATCGTACCAACGACCACTGTCGGCCAGTTCCCAATGCAGGGATTCCTGGGCGCCCGCCGCGACGGTGACCGTCCATGGGCCATCCTCACGATACGCCACCGGCGTGATCGTGAAGGTGCAGTCCGCCGAGCCGCCATTCATCAGTTCTGCGTACACATTGCCGTTGGCGATGTCATAGCAGACACGGATTTCCGGATGCGCGCCGCTGTCGGCGATGCGCGCGGTGTCGCCGGCAAAGTGACGGTGATAGCCATTGGGCCCCAGCACCCACAGATCGTAGCGTCCCAGATTGTCCAGGCCCGCGTTCCACGTGTCATCCAGCGTGGTGCCGGCCTCCAGCGTGTAGCGGCGCGGAATGCGGTCTAGATGATGGCGGTCATAGACATGAAACACGGCAGCCTGCGTGCCCGTGTTGGAGAACAGCAGTTGAACCTGGCCGTCAGCGTTGGCACGTGCGCTCGTGTGCAGCTCATAGGGCAGCGCGCGTGACGGACGTGTGCCGCTGGCTTGCAGAGGCATCTGCAAATCGGTGGGTAACGGTACCTGGGGCAGTGCGGCCTGAGCATCGCGTAGTTGATCTGCATCGGCGCGTGTGAGACGGCCGCTCAGCGTCGGCAGTACCTCTTCATTGGGCGTGGCGAAATTCAGCGCGCTGGTCAGGTCACCACAGACGGCACGGCGAAATGGGCTGATGTGAGGTGCCTGGACACCGAAACGCGACTCCAGAAAACGCAGTACAGACGTGTGGTCGAAGACTTGCGAGTTGACCCAGCCGCCGCGGCTCCACGGGGAAATCACGTACAGGGGAACGCGAGGGCCGGGGCCAAATACACGTCCGTCAGCCTCGGGCTGGCCAGAGCTGCCCTCCGGCGAGGCCTGCGTATAGTATTCGTACGCCATATCGCCCTCTGACAGCGTGGTCTTGCCTGCGAGACTGCCGTCGGCATTGTGCGAGGGAGCGGACGGTGAGGGCACGTGGTCAAAGAAACCATCGTTCTCATCGAAGTTGACCAGCAGGACTGTCTTGCTCCAGACCTCCGGGTTGGCGGTGAGCGCATCCAAGATTTCCTGGATGAACCAGCCGCCTTGCACCGGACTGGAGGGGCCGGGATGTTCGCAGTAGATCGAGGGCGCATTTATCCACGAGACTTGCGGCAGCTTGCCCTCTAGAACATCGCGCCGGAAGGCATCCAGATACGTATCGGGCGTGGTGCCTGGCAAGGTATTGGCGATGCCTTTATACAGCGGATTGCCGGGGTTATCCGTGGCTGCGTCGTAGGCGTGATACGGCAGCGCTTGGCCCGTATTGGCATACGGCGAATTCGGCTCGCCGCCGCTGGAAACCGGAAAGCCCGAGGCGAGATTGGCCGCACGGAACTGACGGAACGCGCCCAACATGTTGTCGCCCCATTCGTCAGGCATGTTCTGGTAGCAGATCCAACTGACGCCTGCGTCCTCGAGATTCTCGGCGTAGGTTTTCCAGGTGTAGCCGGTCTCCTCATTGCCCGCCGTGCCGGCGATCCAGTCCCATTCGTTGTTCACGTAGGCGACGTTCTGCGCGGTCGGCCCGTTGGTGCCGGTCAGGTGGAAAGAGCGGTTCGCGTCCGTGCCTGTGTGCATGCTGCAGTGGTAGGCATCACAGAGTGTGAATGCATTGGCCAGCGCGAACTGAAAGGGGACTTCCTGTTCCTTGTAATACCCCATGGATTGATCCTGCTTGTAGCGGGGCCATTGGGTCATACGGCCATTGTCCCAGGCCTCTTGGCTATCGACCCAGGTGTGGTTCGTGCCTGATACGCGTTGGGCATTATTGGCCGTGCTATCCAGGTGATAGGGCGTCAAGAGCGCGCCGTTTTGGCGTTCCTGCTGCCAGACCTTGCGGTTGTTGACCATGGGGATGGTGAAGCGGTCACCAAAACCGCGTACGCCTTTGAGCGTTCCGAAATAATGGTCGAACGAACGATTTTCTTGCATCAGGATGACGACGTGTTCGACGTCCTTGATGGTGCCTGTCTTGTTGTTGGCGGGGATGGCCAGCGCTTTGCGGATGCTGGGCGGAAACGTCGCGAGGACGGCGGCGGCGAGGCCTGCGCCCGTAGTGGTTTGCAGGAATTGGCGGCGGGAGGTCATGGGGATTTGTGAGGCGGTCGTGGGCGGATGGCGGGCATCAGGGCGCGCAGCGCAGTTGGGGTTGGGCGGGCTGTTCGGTGCCGGGATCGCTGGGGGCGGGCGATGAGTCGTCGTCATCGCCGCTGCCACAGGCCGCCAGCAGAACGGCCATCGCCAGAGACGCGGCCAATAGGCGTACAGAGGAAAGGTTGGGCATAGGTCAGAGGTTTGCGAAGGATGAAAAACGGCTCGACGCGACGAGGCGTCAAGCCGATGCAAGCCTAAAAGGGGGACGTGACAACAGAGTGAAAGCCGCGGGTGACTCTGTAACGAAATCGAGCGTTGGCTGGAAGGGGCGTAAACCGCTGGCTGCCAATGCCAAACCGCTGCCTGCGGGTGTTTCCATGGCGCGGGGGCGTGTGCGTAGACACACGAATGGCTCAGACGCACAAATAGGGCTTTACAGGCACTTATGCTCAAAGGTAGCATAAGTGCCTGTGCTCTTTTTTTGATCAATATATGCTCATATTGAGCATATAAACATGCTGCCCAGATAGCACCCAATGGAGACTTCGCGATGGAAACGCTTGCCCCTCGAACGATCGAATGTGATCTGCCCGCTCAATCTGCTTCCGGCCTTACGCCCGTCGCGCAAGCCTGGGCCCACGTGCCGGAGCCGCTGCAGGCAGCGCAAAAAGCCACATTAATTGAACGTATCCGCGAGCTGCTGCGGCGCGAACGCGCGGTGCTGGTGGCTCACTACTATGTCGATGCCGATCTGCAGGAGCTGGCCGAGGCCACGGGCGGTTGTGTGGGGGACTCCCTGGAAATGGCCCGTTTCGGGCGCGACCATCCGGCCGATACGCTGGTCGTGGCCGGCGTGCGTTTCATGGGCGAGACCGCCAAGATCCTGAGCCCGGGCAAACGTATTCTGATGCCCGATTTGGAGGCCACCTGCTCGCTCGATCTGGGGTGCTCCCCGGACGCGTTCAGCGCTTGGTGCGACGCGCATCCTGGCCGTACCGTAGTCGTCTATGCCAACACCAGCGCTGCGGTCAAGGCGAGGGCCGATTGGGTTGTGACGTCTTCTATCGCACTGGATGTCGTGGCCGATCTGCACGCGCGCGGCGAACGCATCCTGTGGGCGCCCGACCGGCATCTGGGCGATTACGTGCAGCGCCAGACGGGCGCCGACATGCTGCTGTGGCAAGGCGCATGCATCGTGCATGACGAGTTCAGGGGTACAGAGCTCGAACTACTGCGTGCCGATTATCCGCAGGCCAAAGTGCTGGCGCATCCCGAGTCGCCTCAGCCGGTGTTGGCGCAGGCTGACGTGATCGGCTCCACCACGCAGTTGATCGACGCTGCCCGCAAGCTGGATGCCGCCTCATTCATCGTCGCCACCGATCAGGGTATTTTGTACAAGATGCGCGAGACTGCGCCCGGCAAGACCTTTATCGCCGCGCCGACCGCTGGCAACAGCGCCACCTGCAAGAGCTGCGCGCATTGTCCCTGGATGGCCATGAACGCGTTGTCCAACCTGGCCGATGTGTTGGAACACGGCCACAACGCCATCACGCTCGATCCTGAACTGGGACGGCGAGCGAAAACCCCCATAGACCGCATGCTGGCATTTGCCGACGAGCGCAAGCAACGCGTACGTGCCAGCGGCGACATGGCACGCGACACGACGCTGTATGCCAACGTAGGCCCGGCTTGAAGGGCAGGAGTGCAATCACATGGACTACGACGTACTCATCATCGGCACCGGCCTGGCCGGCTTGTCGGCGGCGTTGGCGCTGGCGCCACATCGACGCGTGGCGCTGATCGCCAAGGGCACCATCGATCACAGTGCCAGCAATCGCGCCCAGGGCGGCATCGCCGCCGCGTTGGACCCCGACGACAGTGTGGATGAACATGTACAGGACACCCTGGTCGCAGGAGCGGGGTTGTGTGATGTTGACGCCACACGCCGGATTGCGTCCCGCGCGCCCGATGCGATTGAATGGCTGCAACGCCAGGGCGTGGATTTCACGCCGGTCTCGGCGGGACAGCGCGAGCTGCATTTGACTCGCGAAGGGGGACATGGCCGACGCCGCATCGCGCATGTTGATGACGCGACGGGGCGCGCGATCATGGCCACGCTCAGTGCGCGAGTACGGAGCCATCCGAACATCACCTTGCTCGAACAGCATTGCGCGATTGATCTGGTCTGGACGCCGCAAGCAGGGTGCCAGGGTTTGCATGTCCTGGATCTGCTGCGTAATCAGATTGTGACTTTAGCAGCGGCACATGTGGTGCTGGCTACGGGGGGCGCAGGGCAGGTCTATGCGCACACCACCACGCCCTCAATTGCGACGGGCGATGGTATTGCCATGGCTAGGCGCGCCGGATGCCGTGTCGCCAATCTGGAGTTCATTCAATTCCATCCCACCAGTCTGTATGACCCGACAGGAGAGACGTTCCTGATTTCCGAGGCGGTACGTGGCGAAGGCGGTCTGTTGCGCCTGCCCGATGGCACGCGTTTCATGCCCACATACGATGATCGTGCCGAATTGGCGCCGCGCGACGTAGTGGCCCGTGCCATTGATCAAGAAATCAAACGCCATGGGCTCGATTGCGTGTACCTGGATATCAGCCACCGGCCACGTGATTTCTTGCTGGCGCATTTTCCCAATATTTATGCGCGTTGTTTGGCGATCGGGATCGATATGGCAGTTCAGCCGATTCCGGTCGTGCCGGCTGCGCACTACACTTGCGGAGGCGTCGTTGCCGATGTTGACGGACGGACGGAATTGCCGGGTCTCTATGTGATTGGCGAGACTGCCTGCACGGGCCTGCATGGGGCCAATCGATTGGCTAGCAATTCATTGTTGGAATGCGTGGTCATGGGGCGCGGGGCCGCGCAGACTATTCTCGATTCGTCTGGCGTACGCGTTCCGCCTCGCGCTGAGGCGTCTGGCCTGTCTCACATCGAAGCGCCTGTCTGGCATGTGCAGATCACCGGCAGGGCCGACGCGGATATTGCACGGACCCGGCAAGCTTTGCGTGAGCTGATGAGCCAGGAGGTCGGCATCGTGCGCAGCGATGCCACGCTAGCCCACGCGGCGCAGCGTATCGCCGAGTGGGTGTCAGAGACGGAACGGTTATGGCAGACACAAGGCGTCAGCCGCGACTTACTGGAGTTGCGCAATCTGCTGCAGGTGGCAGCACTGATCGTGCAGGCTGCTGCGGCACGCCACGAAAGCCGCGGTGCTCATTTCAGTCGGGACTGGCCTGAATAGTGTGGGGGATTACTGCTGCGTGGGTAGTGCATACGATGCCGTTTTCATAACGAGTGCGAGGCGGCAGGCATTCACGCGGCCTTGCGTCGATGATGCAGCGATTCCCAGCCCAGCATGGCAAGTCCAATGGACTTAGGTACAGGTTTTGTGCCGCTGCGGTAATACGCGAGCATTCGGCGGCTGATGCCCAGTGCTTCAGCGGCACCGTCCAGCGTCAATCCGTTTTGATGCATCCACACGATGACGTGTTGATGTGAATACTCGCCGGCTTGTTCCAATGCCAGAGCGCGCAGATTGTCGCTGGCCAAACTCAGATTGTCGTCATCTGCAAAGATGACGCCACGCCGCCATTCGTCAAGTGCTGCCTTGGCAAAGACCTTGCCGTCAGATAAACGGGCCAATGTGGGGTATTTGGCGATCAAGCCTGACAGATCCACCTCGGCATGGTATCCGTCCGCAAAAGTCAGGCGCAAGCTTTGCGGGCCGGTGACGGATAGGTTGGTAATAACGAATTGAGGCTGATTCACGGGTTTAACTCCTGCCATTTTTGTCTCAACGCGGTGCGATTGCTCTGAGCCCAGGTAAGAACCTCGGCCAACTCGTACGGCTTGATTGAGCCGGACAGAACGGTCAGGTTGTCGATGACAATTAGTGCCTCTCGTCCGTCGTTCATTCGCACATGAAAGTGTGGCGGTAAATGATCACCGGCGTACAGAACGATTGTGCTCTTGGCGAGGCGGACGAGAGTCGGCATGAAAAGTTTAGTGCAATGATTGCACTAAGGCAACTATCGCACCAGAGAATCAGAGATCCTCCAGCCTATTCGACTTAATATGAAAAGCTGTTTATTTATACAGTTTGTCGGTTAAATAAGACGATTTCTGACCTTGCGAGCCTCGCTTTTCCTCCCCTGGGTGTGCACCGAGTTTTCTCACGGCCGAATACAGACACCCGACAAAGCTACAATCGACATAAATTTGGACAAATCAGGCACAAAACGGCGCTTTTTTACGCCCTGGCTAGGGTGATTCTGTGCGGCAAGCAGTTGAGGTAACGGCGATATCGTCGGCACTTCACCTATGCCCACGTTGGGCCCGAGCGTGCCGAATAATCAAGGATTTCCATGGCTCTGCAATGCGGCATCGTTGGCCTGCCCAACGTCGGCAAATCGACTCTTTTCAACGCGCTGACCAAGGCTGGCATCGCTGCGGAAAACTACCCCTTCTGCACCATCGAACCCAACGTGGGCGTAGTCGAGGTACCGGATCCGCGCCTGGCCCAGTTGGCCGAGATCGTCAAGCCCGAGCGTGTCGTGCCCGCCGTGGTCGAATTCGTGGACATCGCGGGCCTGGTGGCTGGCGCGAGCCAAGGCGAGGGCCTGGGCAACCAGTTCCTGTCGCACATCCGCGAAACCGACGCCATCGTCAACGTGGTGCGCTGCTTCGAAGACTCCAACGTCATCCACGTCGCGGGCAAAGTCGATCCCATCGCCGACATCGAAGTCATCTCCACCGAGCTGGCCCTGGCCGATCTGCAAACTGTCGAAAAAGCCGTTCACCGCAACAACAAACTGGCGCGTTCGGGCGACAAAGAAGCCGCCAAATTGGTCGCATTGCTCGAGCGTTGCCAGAAACAGCTGGACGCTGGCCAGCCCATCCGCGCGCTGGGCCTGGACGCCGAGGAAATGTTCTCGCTGAAGTCGTTCGGCTTCATCACCGCCAAGCCGGCCATGTTCGTCGCCAACGTCAGCGATGACGGCTTTGAAAACAATCCGCTGCTGGATCGCCTGACCGAATACGCCAAGGCGCAAAACGCGCCGGTGGTGGCGATCTGCGCAGCCATCGAGTCCGAGATCGCCGAGTTGGATGATGCCGACAAGGTCGCGTTCTTGGCCGACATGGGCATGCAAGAGCCCGGCCTGGACCGCCTGATCCGTGCGGGCTACAGCCTGCTTGGCCTACAGACCTATTTCACCGCTGGTGTAAAAGAAGTCCGCGCCTGGACGGTCATGGTCGGCGCCACCGCACCTCAAGCGGCAGGCGTCATTCACACCGATTTCGAACGCGGCTTCATCCGCGCGCAGACGATCTCGTTTGACGACTTCATCACCTACAAGGGTGAAAGCGGCGCCAAAGAGGCCGGCAAGATGCGCGCAGAAGGCAAGGAATACATCGTGCAGGATGGCGATGTGATGAATTTCTTGTTTAACGTGTGATCAACGCCTGACGGTTCGTTCTGCGTCCCGTAGCTTTCGCCTCAAACGTCGACGAAAGCTCGGCCGCCAGCCAATCCAGATAGTCCCTGATCGCGGCCTCATCCCGCTTGCAATACGACCATTTCAGGTGCTTGCGCACCGTGATGAAGCCAGCTTGCCTGAGAATATCCAAATGCCGGCTGGCCGTAGGCTGCGCCACGGCCAGAGCCTCGGCAATCAAGGTCATGCAAACCCCGAACTCGATCGGATCGGCCGACCACTGATGCCCGAAATGCTTTTGCGGCTCCGCCAACAGTCGCAGGACGGTTAACCGCTGCTCGCTCGCCATCGCCTTGATTTGGGTTGATCTATCCATGGCCTTGATTATATATTTTCATATAGCTAAATGACAATGTGAGTGATGCCATGTTGGACCTACCCAATACTACGATCATCGAAGGAAACGCCGTTCGCTGGGGCCAGGTCGGGAGCGGGCCGCCACTGGTAGCGATTCACGGGACACCTTTTTCCTCGCAGGTCTGGCGCAGGATAGTGCCGCAGCTCGCTGACCGCAGAACCATCTACTATTTTGATCTGGTCGGCTATGGATTGTCTGAGATGCGCGAGGGGCAGGACGTGTCACTGGCCGTACAGAACAAGGTCCTTGCCGCCTTGTTCTCGGAATGGGGCCTCGACCGTCCAGATGTGCTTGCACATGATTTCGGTGGGGCCACGGCGCTGCGTGCCTACTATCTGAACGGCTTGCGCTATAGGTCCTTGACTATCTTTGACGCCGTTGCGCTTGCCCCGTGGGGGTCCCCGTTGGTCCAGCATGTGCGCAAGCATGAAATAGCCTTCTCCGGGATGCCGGACTATATGCACCGGGCGCTGCTGCGAGCTTATTTACAGACCGCTGCCCACAATCCGCTGTCCGAACAGGCCCTGGAAATCTACAGCGCACCATGGCTCGGGCCCGTCGGCCAACCCGCGTTCTATCGTCAGATTGCGCAGATGGATCAGAAATTCACCGACGAGATCGAGCCACAGTACGCGCGGATGGAATGCCCGGTGACCGTCCTGTGGGGGCGAAACGATGAATGGATACCCTTTGACAAGGGGGTGGCCCTCGCGGCAGCGATCTCCGACGCTGAGTGCATTCCCGTAGCTGATTCGGGGCACCTCGTCCAGGAGGATCGGCCGGAGGCTATTGTGGCGGCAGTTCTCAAACGACTCGACAGCGACGGGTAGAGGTGCTGTCATCAATCAAGGGCACAGTATTCACTCGACGAGCGGGTGGGAGGCTGATTGGTAGGCACGGTCGAATAAAAAACCCCTCAGCAGTTTCCTCGCTGAAGCGAGGTTACCGAGAGGGGCCGTGTTGGGTGAAATTTAGGCGGAAGAGACCCCGCTCGTCAAGGCCAGTGACAGGTCGCTGAAAAACGGTAAGGTAGCGATAGAAGAAGCGGGCCACGCACTTCCAAGGAGACTGGGCCCAAAGCATGATCGCCGTAATTCCTACGGCTCCCATCTCGCATGAATCGCGATCGGCGTGCCATTCGGCGTCAGCGACCAGATCTCTCGCATTTCCTCATTGGTCACCCCCACGCAACCGTCGGTCCAGTCAATCAGACGATGCAGCGTTCCCAGCATTCCCCAGCCATTGGGCAACCCGTGAATCATTACATTCCCTCCAGGGCTGACATTGCTCTGCCGCGCGCGCTCGGTGTCGTCCGCGTTCGGATAAGAAATATGCAAACTCAGATAGGCCGACGACTTGGGATTACGCCAATCGATCAGATAGCTACCTTCGGGCGTGCGTTCGTCGCCCTCGCGCTGTTTATGGCCCTGATCCCAATGGCTGCCCATGCTGATGCGATAGCTTTTGAGGATGGTATCGCCTCGGAATAGATACATCACCTTGTCGGCCTTGGAGACGACGATCCTGTCGGCCTGCTGCGCTTTGGCGGCCAGATCAGGTGGGGTGACGGTGGCGGCTCTCGCCATGACCTTGGTATAGGCAAAACCGCCTGCGGCGAGCAGCAGGACAATAGGAACGAGAACGCGAAGACGCAGAAGCACCGTGTGAGGCCCTTGTTACGAACTGAATCTGGGGGCTATTTTGCCTCAACGATGGTCACACCGGGCTGTTCGCTTCATATGTCGCTGACAGGGACGGGTACGCTGTACACGGTTGGTCGTAGGGCTGCACAGCTAAACAAATCTATTCTTTATTAGTTTTCGTATTATTAAAGCTTAGTGATATTATCCTTTAATAGTAATGGCGCCATTAAAGGATAGCGCTCCAATGCGAAAAAGCGATCTACCCCCTCAGTTGCGAGCGACGTGTGTTCCTATCCCTGAAAAATCAGGGTGTTTCGCTGTGGTTCCTCTTCCCGTTCCCACTTTTATCGACGTGCCGTCCTGCCATGCCCTGATTCTGCTGGCCAGGCGAGAGTTGGATGTACTCCGAGAGGTCATTGCAGACAACCAGGCCTACGCGGACTTGTTACTCCATATGCTTAATCGCAGGGAGGCGGTTGATAGTAGCCAGATCGAGGGCACACGTACCAGCTTTGACGGTTTATTGATCCACGAGATCAACGAGAACACGGACCAGGCGCAATCTGACGCCGATGCAGATATGACTCTGGGCTACGTGCACGCTTTCGCATACGGCGCAGAGCAAATTGATCAACTTGGCCCGACAGCTCTGAACCAGAAATTGATACTTGATCTGCATCGCCTGCTGATGGCGGGTGACGGGCAGGCTGCGCCAGGGCATTGGCGCGAAATCCAGAACTGGATTGGTGGATTCGCGATCGAAACGGCTACCTACGTTCCTCCACCTCCTGCAGAGGTGCCACGGCTTATGGCGGATCTGGAGAGGCTCTTTCAATATGAGCCCGAAGGCCCAGCCATGGTCTCGATCTTGATGAGGGCTGCGATCGCTCATGTGCAGTTTGAGGCGATACATCCATTCAAGGATGGCAATGGCCGCACGGGTCGGTTGTTATTGCCTCTGATGTTCAAAGCAGACGGCGAGCCTCCCCTGCATTTGGCCACTTTCCTGAAGGTGCGTAAACAAGACTACTACCGCGCGTTGGAGCAAGCACAGAAACGTTTGAACTGGGCACCATGGCTCACGTTGTTTTTGGAATGCGTGATCGCGTCTTGTCGCCATACCGTGCGGCTTTTCAGCGTATTGCGGGCAATTCAAACGCGCTGGAAAGGCTTGCTCGCGGCAGCTGGCAAGCGGCGCGACGCGGCTATCTGGAAAGTGATCGACCTGCTGTTGGGGCAGCCCGTCGTGACGGTGAGGGCCATTGCACAACGTCTGGGCGTCACGTTCCCTGCTGCTAATACCGCTATAGACGAGTTGGTCCGTTTTGATATTTTGCGCAAAATGGACCAGACCCAGCGTCGCGATCGAGTTTTTCACGCGCACGAGGTCATGAACGCGCTGTACACCGGCTTGGATGGGGTACTACTCGAAGTAGAGCGGCAGACGCGCTCTGCCCCTGGTCTGGCACGGGTATAAAAATAGGATGCTTGCGAAATGAATGTGCGAAGTAGATAACGCGATCCTTTAATAGTGTTAGTTCTATTAAAGGATATATTTTCTAACCTTTAATAGTGATGCTTGGTATCAAGGATTGGGTTTCATTGTGCAGGAGCGTATGGCAGCGGGACGCAGGAGGGCTATTTGCCCGCGTGGCCCCTGAAGCCAACATTAAATTGGCATGTTTGGTTACATTGTGTGCTAGGTGATCATGTAGGTTTTTCTCGGGCCGAGTTAACGCCCGTCGACGATAAGCCAAACCAGCATGCCTATGAATTCCCAACGAATCTGTTCCATGAGGGAGCTGGACTGATACGAGCAGCGAGCAGCTTTTTTTGTCACCTCATGCCATATAACGTTAAGTTTTTGGTTGCATTTCGAAAACGTATAACACCTAACGATCAGACACTTGTCATTACAGTCGAGCCTGCGAATTTTTAATCGGTCCAGGCTGGCAATTGCCGGCACGCGTCTGCGCCAAGGGACGGGAGAGCGGCGTACCGAGAAAAAGCAACGACGTTCCACATAATGTGCCCAGTGAGAAGAGGATCTCGGAAAATGAAAAGCAAAACCAAATTTATAGCTACGGCGTTGGCTGCCAGCGTGTTTTTGGCTGGTTGCAGCGGCATGAATCTCGATAGCGCCATGTCGGCTGGCTCTAATCTGTACTCGGCTGCCACCCTGACTGACGCGCAGATCGTGCAGTTGTCCGATGCCTCGTGCAAAGAGAGCGATCAGACCTCCAAAGTCGCTCCGGCTGGCAACAAATACAGCAAGCGTCTGACAAAGGTCATGAAGGGCTTTGGCAACATGACGTTGAACGGCCAAAAGGTCAACTACAAGGTCTACCTGACCGAAGACGTCAACGCCTGGGCCATGGGCAACGGTTGCGTGCGCGTGTACAGCGGCCTGATGGACCTGATGACCGACGACGAACTGCGTGGCGTGATTGGCCACGAAATGGGCCACGTCGCTCTGGGTCACTCCAAGAAAGCCATGCAGACTGCTTACACTGTCGCTGCTGCGCGTGACGCCGCTAACGCCTCGGGCAACAACATCGCGACCGCGTTGAACTCTTCGCAATTGGGCGACCTGACCGAGTCGTTCATCAATGCACAGTTCTCGCAATCGCAAGAGTCGGACGCCGACGATTACTCGTTCGATCTGCTGACCGAGAAAAAGATGAAGCGCGAAGGCCTGGTGACGGCGTTCCAGAAGCTGGCCAAGCTCGACGGCGGCGAGAGCAGCATGTTCAGCTCGCACCCGTCCTCGCCGGATCGCGCGGCGCGCATGCAGGCTCGTATCGACGCCAGCAAGTAAGCCAAGCTATCTCGCAATAGTGCTGGTTTGGTGAATACCGGACTTATGAGTCCGGTATTCATCGAAACTTTTTGAGCCGGGGTTCGCCAAGTGCGGACACCGGCTCAATGCTTTCTGCCATCCTGTCACTCAACAACGAGGATGGTGTGCGGGTTATCCTGGTGAATCCCGTTCGCTCCTACAGAGCTATTTATAAATCGAATGAATGGCATTCAGACATTTAACTTGTCGATGCCTGGTGGGTGGCGCTATCGTGAAAACTTGGCTGGCCTGAGGTATTCGATAATTAAAAGCCTCCCGTCTGCTCACCCATCAGGATTCTGCAATGATCGAACGTGTATTCATTAATGCCGCTGCCGCCGATGGCAGCACGCTGCGCATCGCTGTCGCGGATGGCAATATCGCCGGCATGGGGCCGGATGTACCGGTGGTGGAGGGCGCAGACGTCGTTGATCTACAAGGCTGGGTGGTGCTGCCGGGTTTTGTCGATGGGCATATTCACCTGGACAAGAGTTTTGTCGGCGACGTTTGGCATCCACATCAGACCGCGAACAGCCTGCGTGAACGTTTGGCATTCGAAAAGCAGGCGTTGGCGCAAGCAAAGCCGATGGGCGAGCGTGCGCAGGCGTTGCTCGCACAAGCCGCTGCCTTTGGCACGGTCGCCATGCGCAGCCATGTGGATGTCGATGCGACAACAGGATTGGAAAATCTGCACACCATCATGCAGGTACGCGAGCAATGGCGCGACCGCATGCATATAGAGCTGGTGGCGTTTCCTCAGGCTGGCGTCATGTCCTGTCCGGGTACGGTGCAGATCCTCGAGGCCGCCGCACGCGCAGGCGTCGATGTCGTCGGCGGTATCGATCCCACGACGCTGGATGGCGATGCGGACGGGCAGTTGGACGCGGTGTTCGGGATTGCCGAGAAACATGGCGTGAAAATCGACATCCATCTGCACGAGGCAGGACTGCAGGGCGTAGAGCAACTGCACCGCATTGCGGCCCGTACGCGTGCGGCAGGGCTCGGGGGCCGTGTCGCGGTCAGCCACGCCTATAGTCTGGGCGATGTGACGCCAGAGGTATTGGATCGCATTGCGGCGGCATTGGCCGATGCGGGGGTCGCCATCATGACGAACGCGCCGGGCAATCGAGCGTTTCCGCCGGTGCTGCGTTTGCGCGAGGCCGGGGTGAACGTGTTCTCCGGGAATGACAACATTCAGGATGCCTGGTGGCCGTATGGCACGGGCGACATGTTGCAGCGGGCCATGCTGGTGGGGTATCGCTCGGGGTTCTATACCGACGAGTCGTTGCACACGGCACTGCACCTGGTTTCGTCGGCCGGGGCGGCCGTGCTGGGCCTGGGCGGCTATGGATTGGCAATCGGAAACGAGGCAACATTCGTGGCGGTAAAGGCGCCCAATGCGGCTGCTGCCGTGGCCAGTGTGCCCACCGAGCGTCGCGTGATACGTAAAGGCCGTGTTCAGGATTTGGCCTCCGAACGATCCAGCAACTGAACCAGCACATCGGCGAGTTCGCGGATCGCCTGATTCGCAGAGGAACGATAAAAAATGCCCATTTCGTAGGCATCAATCTCGGGCAAGCCGCTGCGCCGCGTCAGTATCTGGTGATTCTTTGACGCTGCGCGGCGCGGCAGCAGACTGATGCCCATGCCGTTGGCGACGGCCTCCTGGATGCCCGCCAGGCTCGAACTCGTAAAGCTGATGCGCCACCGTCGCCCGATCGTTTCCAGTGCCTGGATCATCTCGTCACGATACAGCCCTCGCTGCGGAAAAGTGACCAGCGGAATGGGATCCTGTTTCAGGCAGGGATGCCGTGCACTGTCGATCCACACCAGTTTTTCCGGACGGCACGTGACGGCCGCGCGGCTATGCCGGCGTTGTTTGACCAGCACGAGGTCCAGTTCGCCTTGCTCGTAGCCGTGATACAAATCGCGGCTCAGGCCGCTGGTGACTTCCAGTTTGACGTGTGGGTAGTGCTGGCTAAAGCTCGAAAAGGCCTTCGTAATGGGGCCGGTGGCGAAATCTTCAGGAAGGCCCAGCCGCACCGTGATGGCCACCATTGCCCCGGACAACGCCTCGGCCAGTTGCTCATTCGCAGCCAACATCTGCCGAGCATATCGCAACAACACATGCCCGGCCTCGGTCGGGCGCACGTCGCGATTGCCGCGATCGAGCAGGGTATGGCCGGCCAGGTCCTCCAGGCGGCGTATTTTTTGACTGACCGTGGATTGCGTGGAATGCAGCCGTGTCGCCGCCGTCGTGAAACTGCCGCACTCGACGACGGCGACCATGGCTTTCAGCAAATCCAGTTCGAAAAGTACGTTATTCGATTTCGGACTGATAGGCATTCTAATATTTAATTTTTTAATGTGATGATTGGCTTTTATCATGGTCGTGGAAAGCCTGACAACTATGGGTACGGCACCTTCAAAACCTGGTTGCCACCGGCTTTCCGGGTCGATGGAGATAAACAATGCTGTTCAAACGTTTTGCAATTTGCGTCGCTTGCTTTATGGCAACGTGGATGGGTGCGGGCAGTTTCGCTGAGGAGAGCCCCTTGAATCGTCAATTACTGCACACGGCTGCGTCTGGCGATGCCGCCGATATCCAGGCCTTGCTCGCACAGGGCGCGGTTCTGGAGGCACGGGATGAACGGGGACGCACCGCTTTACTCGTCGCCACGCACCAGAACAACATCGCGGCGGCCCGGGCATTGATCGATGCCGGCGCGGACGTCAATGCCAAGGATGCGATTCAGGATAGTGCGTATCTATATGCAGGCGCCCGCGGCCTGAATGAGATCCTGGAGATGACCCTGACACATGGCGCAGACCTGAAAAGCACCAACCGGTATGGCGGCACGGCGCTGATTCCCGCCGCTGAACGCGGACATGTCGAGACCGTGCGCCGATTGATCAAAGCCGGGGTGGACGTGGACCATGTCAATCGCCTGGGTTGGACCGCATTGCTCGAGGCCATCATCCTGGGCGATGGTGGGTCCAGGCATGTGCAGATCGTGCAGGCGCTGGTGCAGGCGGGGGCGGATGTCAATCTGCCGGACGGCCGTGGCGTGACACCGCTGGCTCATGCGCGACAGCACGGGTACGAGGAGATCGCGCGGATACTGACAGTCGCGGGCGCGAAGCCCTAGCGTGTCTCATTGCGGCCCGCGGGCCGGTCAGCGCAATCGTCGCTGTGTTGAGGGGGCACGTCCGGACGCGGCCCGGGGCTGCCCAGCTATAATCCGATCCACGAAATTTTTTCGTGAATTTGGCCGAATTTATATCGTTTTGAGGATTGGAAGCCTAGGGTTTGTAATGCGGGCTGGTTTTCTTCCAGTTTTTTACGCATTCATTGCCAAAGCCCATGAGTCTTATCGGATATCGCGTTCTTCCCCGGCCTGAATCGGCCGTTTCCCCTAACGTCTTGGCCGGTTTTGCGACGGTTGGTTCGGCGCAGATCAGCGATTGCATGAATCGCTTGTACGGCGTGGCCGGGCTGCGTCCCTTGCACGCGCAAGCGCGCCGTATCGTGGGCCGTGCGTTGACGGTCAAGGCTCGCCCTGGCGACAACCTGATGATCCACAAGGCGATTTCGCTCGCCGAGACTGGCGAAGTGATTGTGGTCGACGGCGGCGGCGATACCAACAACGCGCTGGTGGGCGAATTGATGATGATGGACGCCCGCACGCGTGGCGTGGTGGGGTTCGTGATTGACGGCGCGGTGCGGGATGCCGACGTGTTCGCTCAAGAGGATTTCGGTTGCTTTGCGCGCGGCGTGACGCACCGTGGCCCCTACAAAGAAGGCCCCGGCGAGATCAACGTGCCCGTGTCGGTCGGCGGCCAGGTCGTATTCCCCGGCGATGTGGTGGTGGGCGATGCCGATGGCGTGGTCGTGATTCCGGCCGAGCACGCCGAGGCCGTCCTGGCCCTGGCACTGAAAAAAGAAGCCGACGAGGCCGCCATCAAAGAAAAACTGAACGCCGGCACCTACACCAAGCCCTGGGTCGACCGCATCATCGCGCAGAAATCGGGGGAGGCGTAATGAGCATCATCGCCGACAAGATCAAGCGCATCAAACTCTCGCCCAGCGTGGCGGCCCGCGCCATCATTGCCGAGCTGCGCGAACA
Organism: Bordetella tumbae; assembly: GCF_054780995.1. Classification (NCBI taxonomy): domain Bacteria; kingdom Pseudomonadati; phylum Pseudomonadota; class Betaproteobacteria; order Burkholderiales; family Alcaligenaceae; genus Bordetella; species Bordetella tumbae. Next base: position 53,256 of record NZ_BAAGVG010000022.1, on the reverse strand, counting down.
AGGCCGCCGCGTCATTGACCTGACCGTGGGCGAGCCGGACTTCATGACGCCCGAGCATATTCGCCAGGCGGCGACAGCCGCGATGAATCGCGGTGAAACCAAATACCCGCCAGCCCAAGGCACGGTCGCGCTGCGCAAAGCCGCCAGCGTACGTCTGCAGGAAGAAACGGGCGTCGAATACCCGGCCTCGCGCATCATCGTCAGCACGGGCGCCAAGCAGGTGATTTTCAACGGCCTGGCGGCCACCTTGAACGACGGTGACGAGGTCATCATCCCCGCACCGTTCTGGGTGTCATATCCGGATATGGTGCTGGTCAACGGCGGTGTGCCGGTCGCCGTGCCGACGAGGCCGGAAACCGATTACAAACTGACGCCCGAGGCCCTGGAGCGCGCCATCACGCCACGCACCAAATGGCTGATGATGAATGCGCCGAGCAATCCGACCGGCGCCGTGTATCGCGCTGATGAGTTGCGTGCACTGGCTGACGTGTTGGTGCGTCATCCGCACGTGTGGCTGATGACGGACGACATCTATGCCCGCCTGAATTTCTCCGGCGAGGCCACCGTGCATCCGCTGCAAGTCGCGCCGGAGCTCACCGATCGCACCCTGGTCGTCAATGGCGTGTCCAAGGCCTATGCGATGACCGGCTGGCGTATCGGTTATGGTGCGGGGCCTGATGAGTTGATCAAGGCGATGGCGATTCTGCAGTCGCAAAGCACGTCGGGCGCATCGTCAGTCAGCCAGGCGGCTGCACTGGAGGCGTTGGCTGGTCCGCAGGACTGTGTCGCTGAGTTCGCAAAGGTGTTTCGCGAACGTCGCGATACGGCCATGGCGGCGCTGGCTGGAACACGAGGCCTGCAGATTGTTGAGCCGCAAGGGGCGTTCTACGTCTTTCCGGATTGCCAAGGGCTGCTGGGCAAGCGCACGCCGGCCGGCGACGTGATCAACACGGATACGGATTTGACGCATTATTTGCTGCGCGAGGCGGGCGTCGCTGTGATCGATGGCAATGCCTACGGCGCACCGGGCACGTTCCGTCTATCTTTTGCGGCGTCGCTGGATGATATCCGCGAGGGCTGCTCGGCGATTCGCACCGCCTGCGAAAAGCTTGCTTGATCCGAGAGGATGGCGCTCGAGCGCTGCGTGGACGTCAACGTATGAGGCCACGCAGCGCTTGGACATTCATCCATATCGGAATTTTTTCACCACGACTAAATGACCAAAAGGGGCAATCGATGATACGCAAAACCATTATGGCCGCATGCCTGGCGTGCGCTACCTTGGCCGGTGTTTCGGCACAGGCTGATCAGCTCGACGATATCAAAGCCAAGGGCGAGCTCTTGTGCGGTACGTTGGGCACGTCGCAGCCGTTCAGTTTCCAGGACGTCTCGACGCGTCAACTGGTCGGCTACGACGTGGACGTCTGCAAGCTCGTTGCCGACAAGCTGGGCGTGAAGGTGCAATACAAGCTGTTGTCGGTTGCTGCGCGCGTGCCTGAGCTGAGCGAAGGCCGAGTCGATATTCTGGCGGCCAATCTGGGTTATTCGCCCGAGCGCGCCGAGCAGATCGCGTTCAGCAACGCCTATTACGTCAGCCCGCAAAAATTGCTGGTCCGCGCCGACTCGGACTACGACACGATCGAATCTGTCAACGGCCGCCGCATCGCCGCCACCAAGGGTTCCAGCTCGGAACGCGAGATCAAGCGCATCATGGAGAAATCCAAGGTCCTGGGTTTTAGCGACAGCTCGGCCGCGTACCTGGCCTTGCAGCAAAAGAAAGTCGATGCGCAGTTTGCCTCGGAATTGGTGTTGGCCCGCCTGGTCCTGCAAAGCCCGCCGACTTCGCCCGTGCGCGTGATCGAAAAACCCGTGTTCAGTGAGTCGTGGGGCCTGGGTATCAAAAAATCCGAGACCCGTTTGCTGGAAGCAGTAAATCAAGCGCTCAACGACGCCGAGACCTCGGGCGACGCCGCCAAGCTGTTCGACAAATGGTTCGGACCAGAAACGCCGTACAAGCTCAAACGCGATTTCAAGGTCGGCCCGATCGCGGGTTGATCTGCTGTTTTGCAATGAGCGGGCCGCACATCATGTGCGGCCCGCGCCTGCGTCTGTGTGAGCGTGTTGTGATCCATCCATGGATCGCTCGGCGTTTCTCTGAGAGAGTGTTTTATGGATTTTCTCGAACCCATTTATCTACATCAATTGCTCGATGGCATGCTGACTACCGTGCAATTGTTCCTGATTGCCTGGGTCATGGCATTTACGATTGCCGTCCTGTTGGTGGTGATCCGGACGACCGATTGGGCACCATGCCGCTGGTTCGTCGATGCCTATGTCGAATATCACCGCAACGTGCCGCTGCTGGTGCAGGTGCTGTTCTGGTATTTCGGTATGCCGGAATTATTGCCCGAGGGCGTTCGCGATTGGCTGTATGAGCATAATGCCGAGTTGTCGCTGGCGGCCATTGCCTTGGCGCTGGGATCGGCAGCCTACATCGCCGAAGACATCCGCAGCGGTTTGCGTTCTATTCCGGGGACGCAGTTCGAGTCGGCACGGGCGTTGGGCTGCAGCTATCTGCAATGCATGCGATTCGTAATCGTGCCGCAGGCCCTGCGCGCTGCGATCCCGCCGCTGATCGGGCGTGCGCTGCTGCTGTTCAAGAACACCAGTGTGGCGATGGCGATCGGCGTGGTCGAGCTGACCTATCAGGCCCGCGAAATCGAGAACGAAACCTATCGCACGTTTGCGACCTTCGGGATCGCGACGGCGATGTATCTGCTGGGCTCGTTCTGCATCATGTTCATTGGTTCACATATTTACGCCCGCTACGTGCCGGGCCGCAGGAGCCGGCATGCTTGAGGTGATTGCACAATACTGGCCGACGTTTCTCGTCGGGCAATATCCGAACGGGCCGCTGGGCGGACTGGCCCTGACGTTGATCCTGGCGGTGTGTGGCTTGGCGGCGTCGTTGCCGTTGGCGCTGCTGATCGCGTTGGCACGTGTCAGTCCGTTTGCCTGGCTGCGCCGCATCAGCGCCGTGCTGGTCAACGTGGTGCGCGGCATGCCGCTGCTGATGCTGATTTTCTGGGCCTATTTCGTCATTCCGAAATTGACTGGCGAAGTCGTCAGCGGTTTCTGGACGTTGCTGTGCGCGCTGGTGCTATACGAGAGCGCGTATCTCTCCGAGGTCGTGCGTTCGGGGATCGAGGCGATTCCGCGTGGACAGACAGAGGCGTCCCGTTCCCTGGGCGTGGGCTACTGGACCACGATGCGCAAGGTCGTCTTGCCCCAGGCGCTGGTGAACGTCTTGCCCAGCATGACGAGTCAATTTGTCTCGACCATCAAGGAGACCTCGCTGGGCTATGTGATCAGTGTGAACGAGTTGACCTTTGCGGCCAATCAGGTGAACAACCTGGTCCTGACCAAGCCGCTGCAAGTGTTCGGCATTTTGGCGATCATGTATTTCCTGGTGTGTTTCAGCCTGAGCCGTGGTGTGAATTGGTTCGATCGGCGAGTGCGTCGCGCTCGCGCGATGGCCTAATGTATTGAAGGCGTTTTCTCATGATTAAGCTCGAAAAAATTAACAAGTGGTACGGCGCACACCATGTGCTGAAAGACGTCGATCTGGAGGTCGCGCGCGGCGAGGTGGTGGTGGTCTGCGGTCCGTCTGGGTCCGGCAAGTCGACCCTGATCCGCACGATCAACCGATTGGAACCCATCGAAAAGGGCACTATCCGCGTCGACGGCCAGGATGTCTATGCCAAGGGACTCAACCTCAATCGGTTGCGTCAAAAGATCGGTTTCGTGTTCCAACAGTTCAATCTGTTCCCGCATATGAGCGTGTTGGATAACGTGGTGTTCGCACCCTTGAATATCCAAAAGCGCCCGCGCAAACAAGCGGCTGAGTTGGCACACGCGTTGTTGGAACGCGTCGGCCTGGCGCACAAGATCGATGCGTACCCGGGCGCGCTTTCTGGCGGGCAGCAGCAGCGTGTGGCGATTGCCCGGGCGCTGGCGCTGCAACCGCCGGTCATGCTGTTTGATGAGCCGACCAGCGCACTGGATCCGGAAATGGTCGGCGAAGTCCTGCAGGTGATGAAATCACTGGCTAAAGACGGCATGACCATGGTGTGCGTCACGCACGAAATGGGCTTTGCCCGTGATGTCTGCGATCGCGTGATTTTTATGGATGCCGGAGAGATCCTCGAGAGCGGGACGCCGGAGCAGTTCTTCAGCGCACCGAAACATCCGCGCGCGCAGCGTTTTCTCAGCGATATTCTGCATCCGCGCGGATGAGCACGCCGCCCGAGGTGGGTGGTAAGGTGTCGGTTTCCCGATACCTGGCTCCCACCGCAATGTATACCCTGAAGCAACTCGAGGCGTTCTATTGGAGTGCGCAGCTTGGCAGCTTCAGTGCATCGTCCAAAAAGCTGCACACCACTCAGTCAGCCGTGGCCAAACGGGTGGGAGAGCTTGAGTCGTTCACGGGCGCACCTTTGTTCGAGCGGCGCGCGAAACGGCTATCGCTCACGCAGCACGGCCGTCGCCTGTTCGATCTGGCGAGCGAGATGCTGGAACTGAACAGCCGTATTGTGCAAAGCATGGCCGATACTGCCAGTGTCGAAGGCGTCGTGCGGCTGGGCGTTACCGAGTTGGTCGGCATGACCTGGCTGGCCCGGCTGATCAGTCAGATCACGCAGCACTATCCGCGCGTGCAGCTCATGCCCGAGATCGATGGGGGGATCACCCTGTATGAACGCCTGGAGCGGGACCAGTTGGACCTGGCCATCATGCCCGGCCCATTCTGGAGCTATCAATACGATTGCGTTCACCTGGGGGCTGTGACGAATGTCTGGATGGCCAGTCCACAGTTGGACATTGCGGCATCGGCACCGCTGACGCCGCATGATCTGGCGCCTTATCCGGTGATTTCCCAACCGACGAATTCTGCCCTGTCGCATTTGTACGATGCGTGGTTTGCGGAGCAGGGCCTGTCGGTGAAGCGGGTGTTGACGTGCAACAGCCTGGGCATGATGGTGCAGTTGACGATGCTGGGTCTGGGGATCAGTTATCTGCCGGGCGCGTATTTTGCGCCGTTGGTCGAGCGCGGCATGTTGCGGCAACTCGATGTGCAGCCCGATTTGCCGACCATCAATTACTACGCGGTGTACAAGAAAAGCCTGGTCAATCCTGTCGTGGCGACGGTGATTGACATCGCCCGGCAGGAGTGCGCGTTCGAGGTGGCGGGGGCTTTCTTGCCGCATGTGCCGCAGCGCGAGGATTGAGCTGGCCTCGCTGCCGTTGTGCGCGTCCCTGATTGGCGTACATTCTGCGCTGAGGGAGAGCTGCTTTCTGGTCGCAGAACATGCCGACACACCAGTATCGGGGCTTGCTCCGGCCATCGTGTTTCTAGGGCAAATTCTCCCTGAAAATCACATCCGTACGCGTGGCTTCCACACCCGACAATACACTGCGGTGATCGCGCAGGTTCGTAAAAATCCGGATGCTGTTCAGGATGGTGGTCAATGGGCTCTGGTTGATTACCGCATCCATGCTGCCGTCAATCAATAGCGCGCGCGTTTCCGGTGTCAGGCCGTGACCGATGAATACGATCTCGTGTTGGCGGCCGGCTTCTTTCATGGCCTGGCCGATGCCTTCGGCGCCGCTGCCGATGTTGTAGATCGCCGCCAGGTCGGGATGTTCTTTCAAGAGCGCCTGCGTTTGCCGGTAGTTCAGCTGCGCATCGTCATAGCCCTCGCGTAGTCCCACGACGCGCATCTCCGGATATTGCTCGGCGAACAAATGCAGGAATCCGGCCTCGCGTTCCTCGTGCGCGCGATAGTTCAGCGAACCGGCGATCAGCGCCACTTTGGCGCGACGCTGCGGACTATTGGACGCGCCGTGCGCCGGACTCAGAAAGCGGCCGATCAAATGAGCCGCCGTGCGGCCTGCAGCGCGATTGTCCAGGCCCACATAGGCGCTGCGTTTGGAATGCGAGAGATCAGAAACCAGCGTGACACAGGGAATGCCCCGATCGTTCAACTCCGCGACTGCCTCGCGGACCTTTGGGTGCTCGAGCGCCATAAATGCGACGCCGTCGCTTTGCTTACCGCGACGCAACAACAAACGGGTGAGGGCGTCGGGGTCGAAGCTCTCGACAGGCGCCACGCGGCAATTGACGTTGAAAGGCGCCCAATGCTCGTGCGAGTGCTTGACCCATTCCCCCAGCATCCACAGAAACCGGCTGCTGCGGCTGGGCAGCACAAAGAGCAGGCGCATCGGTGGCGGCGCCATGGCGGCATAGAGCTCGGCCTGAGGCAGGTATTTGAGCTCTGCCGCGGCTTTCAAGACGCGTTGCAGAGTCGCCTGGCGTACGCCAGGTCGATGATGCAGGGCACGGTCGACCGTCGCGGGGGATACGCCCGCCAGTCGCGCAATATCAATCACGGTAGGTAAAGCCTGCGGCACCGGGTTTCTCCGTTTCTGCCTGGACACAGGGGATATACCTTACACGCATTCTTGATGAGTACCTCAAAACCCATCAAAAAATGTGCTTGGGATTTTGCAGGCGGGCTTCTATTCTTACGACCCTATCGATAGCGGCGCCGCAGAGCGCGCACTCGTAGATAACGAACATAAATGGCGCCGGCCCCGCCGCGGGATAACCGGTCTGGAGATTTCCAACATCGTCGGTAACGCCGGCAAGCTTGTACACAGGAGACAGTGTCATGACGAATAACAGGTCTTTCACGCGCCGCAGCGCGTTGCGCACCCTGGCGGGCTTGCCGCTGGCGGCCATGGTCAGCATGCCGCGTCTGGCCAGCAGCGCCCAGGCAGAGTACGTATTCAAATACGGCAACAACTTGCCGGTCAGTCACCCGCTGAACATCCGTTCGCAAGAGGCCGCCGCCCGCATCGCCAAGGAAAGCAACGGCCGCCTCGAAGTACGGGTGTTCCCCAACAATCAGTTGGGCGGCGACACCGATATGCTGGCGCAAGTGCGCAGCGGCGGTATCGAGATGTTCAACGCGGGCACGATGGTCATTGCTACCCTGACGCCGATCAGCGCGATCACGGCCATGGGGTTTGCATTTGCGAACGATCAGGAAGTCTGGAAAACCGTTGACGGCCAACTCGGCAACCACGTGCGTGCCGCCTTTGCCAAAGTCGGTCTGCATACGCTGGACAAGATGTGGGATAACGGGTTCCGCCAGATGACCAGCAGCGCCGGCCCCATCAAGACGGCAGCCGATCTGGACGGTATCAAGATCCGCGTACCGGTGAGCCCGATGGCGATCTCGATGTTCAAGGCCCTGGAGGCCGCACCCACCAGCCTGCAGTTCAGCGAGGTCTATTCCGCCTTGCAGACCAAGGTCGTGGATGCACAGGAAAACCCGCTGGTGATCTTGCAGACGGCAAAATTGTACGAAGTGCAGAAATATTGCTCGCTGACCAACCACAGCTGGGATGGTTACCACTTGGTGGTCAACGGCCGTGCCTGGCGTGGCCTGCCCGATGATCTGAAGGCGATCTACACCAACGCATTCAACGAGGCGGGTCTGCAGCAGCGCGCCGATCTGGCGCAATTGAACCAGACCTTGCAGGCCGATCTCGCGGCAAAAGGCATGGTGTTCAACACCACCGAGGCCGACAGTTTCCGCGAGCAACTGCGCAAGGCCGGCTTCTACGCCGAATGGAAGAAGAAGTTCGGCGACGAAGCGTGGGCCTTGCTGGAAGCCTCCGTCGGCAAGGTGTCCTGATGCAGGCGGGCCACGATAGCAAGACCGTGTGGGGATCGAATCCTCATGCGGCGGCACCTGCGTCCGCGCGCGCCAACAATGGCCTCTTGGCCTGGTTGGATCGCGCCCTGGGTGTGGTGTCCGAATGGCCGGCGGCCGTGTTGGTAGTGCTGGAGGTCGCTGTGTTGCTGTCGGGCGTCGTGGCCCGTTATGTCTTGCACGAGCCCATCATCTGGACCGATGAGCTTGCCGCGATCATGTTCCTGTGGCTGTCGATGCTGGGCGCGGTGATCGCGCTGCGTCGTGGTGCGCATATGCGCATGACCGCGTTGGTCAGCAAATGCCGTCCCGAGACACGGGCTTTTCTGGAAATATTCGCGTTGGCCGCGGCCCTGGTGTTTCTGGTGCTGCTCATGCCGCATGCCTGGGAATACGCGGTCGAAGAGGCCATCATCGTCACCCCGGCGATGGAAATCAGTAATGCGTGGCGCGCCAGTGCGTTGCCCACGGGTACCTTGCTGATGTTGCTGGTCTGCATCGTGCGTCTGTTGCGCACGGAGCATACGCGTCAGGTCGTGCCCGCGGTGGTGACAGCTGTCGCGATCGCGACGGTGTTCTGGTTGGCGGGGCCGTGGTTGATGACGCTGGGCAAGTTGAATCTGTTGATCTTCTTTGCCGGTGTGGTCGGGGCCTGCGTGTTCGCTGGTGTGCCGATTGCGTTTTCGTTCGCGTTGGCGACCTTTGGTTTTCTCGCCTTGACTACGCGTACCCCCATGCTCGTCATGGTGGGACGTCTGGACGAGGGCATGTCGCATCTGATTCTCTTGGCCGTGCCGCTTTTCGTGCTGCTGGGGATGTTGATTGAAATGACCGGCATGGCTCGCGCGATGGTGCAATTCCTGTCGAGCCTGCTGGGCCATGTGCGGGGCGGATTGAACTACGTATTGATTGGCGGCATGTATCTGGTGTCGGGGATCTCCGGTTCCAAGACGGCGGATATGGCGGCGATTGCGCCTGTGCTTCTGCCTGAAATGAAAAAGCGTGGCGCCAAGCCGGGTGATTTGATTGCATTGCTGTCGACGACGGGCGCGCAGACAGAAACGATTCCGCCCTCGATTGTGTTGATCACGATCGGCTCGGTGACGGGCGTATCGATTTCGGCCCTGTTTACCGGTGGGATGCTGCCGGGGCTGGTATTGGGCCTGGCGCTGTGCGTGATCGTGTGGTGGCGCTATCGTCATGAGGACCTGAGCGGCGTGCCGCGTGTGTCGCGCAAATTGATCGGCAAGACCTTTGTCGTGGCCTTGCCTGCATTGGCGCTGCCGTTTGTGATCCGTGCGGCTGTGGTCGAGGGTGTGGCGACGGCGACCGAGGTGTCGACCATCGGGATTGCCTATGCCGTGGTAGCGGGGTTGCTGCTGTATCGGCAGTTTGATTTCAAACGCCTGCCGGGCATTCTGATCGAGACGGCGACTTTGTCGGGCGCGATTCTGTTCATCATAGGCTGCGCGACGGCGATGGCCTGGGCGCTGACGCAATCGGGTTTCGCCCACGATCTGGCGCAGGCAATGGGTAATCTGCCTGGCGGAAAATTCACATTCATGGCGGTGTCGCTGGTGGCATTCATCGTGCTGGGCAGCGTCCTCGAGGGTATTCCGGCCATTGTGCTGTTCGGGCCATTGATGTTCCCCATCGCGCGCGAAGTCGGCATCCACGAGGTCCAGTACGCCATGGTGGTCATCCTGGCCATGGGCGTGGGTCTGTTCGCTCCGCCGTTCGGTGTGGGCTATTACGGGGCCTGCGCGGTGGGCAAAGTCGATCCCAACGAAGGGATCGGCCCGATCTGGGGCTATATGGCAGCGCTGCTGGTGGGCTTGGTGCTCGTGGCCGCGATTCCCTGGATCTCTATCGGTTTTCTGTAAATCCGATCATTTCTTTCTTTCGCAATTTCGCACGGGAGCATTGTCATGAGCCGATTCCTCGGCCAGATCCGCCAGTTGGGCTATGTGGTGCCTGACATCGAGGCCGCTATGGATTACTGGAGCAAGACGCTGGGCGTTGGCCCCTGGTATTACAACCCGCGCGTACCTATCGTGAATTACCACTACGACGGCAAACCGTACGAGCCGCATAATTCGGTGGCCTTGGCGAACTCGGGTTTTGTGCAGGTGGAGTTGATCCAGACGCGCAACGACGTGCCGTCGATGTACCGCGATTTTCTGCAAGCCGGCCGTACCGGTCTGCAGCACGTCGCATACTGGACGGAAGACTACGACGCCGATCTGGAACGCCTGCTGCGCCAGGGGTTCAAGCCCAAAATGAGTGGCGAAGTCGGCGAGCGTGGCCGCTTCATTTATTTCGACACTGAATATCATCCCGGCACGGTGATCGAGTTGTCTGAAGTCGCCGGCCCCAAAGGCCGCATGTTCCAACAAATCCGCGAGGCTGCGGACGGCTGGGACGGCAGCGATCCCGTGCGTCCGTTTCCCAATCTGGGGGCCCAATGAGCGGTGACCGCATCCTGGCCAGCTATGTCATCGAGACACCGCTGGATCCCGCGGCGGTTGCCGAGGTGATGGCGGGCGAACAGTCCAGCGGCACGTTTACGCGTGTCGCGGGCGAGACGGATGATTTGCGCGCGCGTGCTCGTGCGACAGTCACTTCAGTGCAATTGTTGGACGAGGTCGATGCACCCAGTCTGCCCAATGCGTGGCTGGAGCGTCGCGGTCAGCCCGGGCCATGGCGCCGCGCGCGCATCGATATTGCTTTTCCTCCGGCGAATATCGGTGCAAATCTGCCCACGCTGGCCAGCACGGTGGCGGGCAATCTATACGATCTGGGCGAGGTCACGGGCCTGCGGCTGGAAACGTTGCATGTCCCGGCGTCGTATCGCGAGCGATTCGATTTTCCGCGTGTCGGCATTGCCGGTACGCGCCGTGCAACCGGGGTGTCGCAAGGGGCGCTGGTTGGTACGATCATCAAGCCGAACGTGGGATTGACTGCGCCGCAGATTGCAGAACTGGTTGCGCAGTTGTGCGCGGCTGGCGTCGATTTCATCAAGGACGATGAAGTATGCGCCGACCCCGAGCATGCGCCGTTGGCACAACGTGTGCCGGCCGTGATGCGGGTCGTGCGAGAGCATGCCGAACGCACTGGCAAGAAAGTCATGGTGGCGTTCAACATCACCGACGAAACCGACGCAATGCGCCGTCACGCCGATCTGGTCGAGCGCGAGGGCGGCACGTGCGTGATGGCGAGTTTGAATGCCTGCGGATATTCCGCTATTCAAAGCCTGCGCCGTCATACGCCGTTGGCTTTGCATGGCCATCGCAACGGATTTGGCGCCTTGTCGCGGCATCCGTTGTTGGGCATTGGCTATCAGGCCTACCAGACGCTGTGGCGTTTGGCCGGCGTGGACCACATGCATGTGCATGGTTTGCAGGGAAAATTCTCGCAGGCGGACGAAGAAGTCATCTCGGGCGCACGCGATAGCTATACCCCGTTGGCAGAGGGATTGGCGCAAGACGATGTCGTGATGCCGGCGTTTTCTTCGGGGCAGTGGGCGGGTACCGTTCCGGCGACCTGGGCTGCGATTGGCCGCGATGATCTGTTGTTCATGGCGGGCGGAGGCATTCTGGCGCATCCCGACGGCCCGGCTGCGGGCGTGACGAGCATTCGTCAGGCCTGGCAGGCTGTACGCGCAGGCGAGGATGTGGCGGACTATGCGCGCGAGGCACCTGAGCTCGCCCGAGCCTTGGCGTTTTTCGGATCAAAATGAGCGGCATCTCGCCTCGCCTGGCGTATTACGGCGATGATTTCACAGGGGCTACCGACGCGCTGGCCACGGCGACGCGGATGGGTTTGCGCAGTCTGTTGTTCTTTGGTGTGCCGACTGCGGCGCAACTGCAACGCGTCGGTCCGCTGGATTGTCTAGGCATCGCGGGCGCTACGCGTGCAATGGCACCCGATGCCATGCGTGCCGAATTGCAGCCCGTTGCCGAGTTTTTTCAAACGCTCAAGCCGCGTGTCGTGCACTACAAGGTGTGCTCCACTTTCGACAGTGCCCCGCAAGTCGGCAATATCGCCGTCGCCATGGAAACATTGGGCAGGGCCGTCGATCAGGTCAAGCCGTTTATTATCGGCGGCCAGCCCAGCCTGGGCAGGTACTGCGTGTTTGCGCAGCTGTACGCGGCCGCCGATGGTGAGGTTCATCGCATTGATCGTCATCCCACGATGAGCCAGCATCCGGTTACGCCCATGCATGAGGCCGATCTGCGGCGTCATTTTGCGACGCTGGGCGCGGGGCGTGTCGAGGGGGTGGACATGCGCACGTGTGCGCTGGGCGTTGATGCCATCGCCACCCGTTTGTTCTCTGCATGGGATAACGGTGCGGATGCGGTGCTGTTCGATGTTGCGGAGTCTCGGCATCTGGATGCGATCGGCGCCGTGTTGGCGCAGGCCTCTGAGACGGAGTCCCTGCTGGCCGTCGGCGCCAGCAGTGTGATCGAGGCACTCGGAACGCAATGGGGTGGCGCCGAGAAACACGCGGCGCACGATTCCTTTGCTGCGGCACAAGGACCGGTGTTGTTATTGGCAGGCAGCCTATCGCCGATGACGGCCAGACAAGTCCAGGCCGCTGCTTCCTATCGAAAAATCCGTCTGGATCCGGTACGCCTGGCCAGTGAGGATGCTGTTTATCAGGCCGCCATGGTGGCGGAACTCGCCAACCTGCTGCGCGAGGGCCAGCATGTGCTCGCATGGATGGACAACGCTCAAGGCCAGCGTACCGCAGGCGTACAAAGCCAGGCCTTGGCTAGCGCAGGTGGCCGTCTATTAGATGCAGTGTTGCGCCGCACTCCAGTCAGGCGCCTGGGCGTTGCAGGGGGAGACAGTTCCAGCCTTGCCATGCAGACGTTGGACGCATGGGGCTTGTCCCACATCGCGCGTGTCCAACCCGGCGTAGCACTGTGTCGCTTGCATAGCGACGTGCCTGAATTCGACGGCATGGAAGTCATGCTAAAAGGCGGGCAAATGGGCACGGAAGATTTGTTCGAGCGGTTTCTACTTGGCGCGTAACGTGTTTCGCCGGTCGCGTGTCCATGACGCTTGTCGCGTGCACGCTTCGCTGCGGCACTTGTGCCGTTTCTCCTACAGCAATCCCGCCTTGCGCGCCTGGGCGACGGCCTGGGTGCGATTGGCTGCCTGCAGTTTGATGTTCAGATTACGCAGATGCGTGCGCACCGTATTTTCCGAGACGAATAGCTTTCGTGCGATGGAAATATTGGAATGGCCTTCGGCCAAGAGTTCGAGGACGCGTGTCTCTTTGGTGGTCAGCGGATCGGTCAGAATGGCGGACGTGTCAGCCGCCTGAGGAACCAGGTTCAGGCCCGTCTGCAGTTGGTATTTTTGCAGCCAGGGCAGGGCTCTTGGTTCCTCACTCAGCCAACGCTGACCCGCCGGTGCAGCGTGAAATCGTGTCAGCAGATCAGCGACAGCGGTACCTTCGTCGGCGATGACGCGGCACAGGTCTTCGTTGACGGCGGTTTGCAGGGCTTGCGCCAGCAATGTGTGTGCTTTGCTGTCTTGCCCCAGTTTTTCGCAGGCGACTGCTGTCAGCAGGCGCATTTTGAAGGCCCGGCGATATCTGCCGGCCTGGATCGCCGCGTCAGTGTCACGCTCAAGCTCGGCGATCGCCCACTGCAGGTCGCTATGGTTGCCGGCATAACACGCCCAACGCAGTTTTCCCAGCCGCGGATAGAGCAGATCATTGGCGGGCAGGCGCAGACGCTCTACGCGTTGCCACAGGTCATCATCCTCGGCGCGTAGCAGTTCATCGCGCGCGGCGCTGCTGTGGCCTTGCAGCAGCAAGAATCGAGCTCGTTCGACCCGAGCGCTGGCTGCTATGCGTGGCAGCCTCCGCTGGTGACCCAGATATTCCAGTTCGCCCAGCAGATAAAACGTACGGTCAGTGTCGCCATTGAGGAATGCGATGCGCGACAGCATGAGGTAGCCCAGGATCATGTGATCGGGCAGGGCAACATCCCGTCCCAGCGGGACATAGACGGCGAGCAATCGTGAGGCTTGCGCCAGGTCCCCTGTTTCGTAGACCCAGGCGGCATACAGTACGCCTGCCCAGGCGTTGCCGCCGACAGGGCCAGGCATGTCGCGATGCGTGGCATGCACGGCTGTCAGAAAGCGAGCGCCGGCCTGACGCATGCGCCCCTCTTGCAGATCGATGATGCCCTCGACGGCTTCCGAATACATATGATTGAAGCGGCTCGCGGCAACGCCTTGGGCGCGGCGGGCCGTGTCCAGCCAACGGCGGGCGTCCTGGTAGCGTCCGAGAACGGCGGCAACGTTGGCCATCGCGTTGAGCAGCGCGGTTTCTGTAAAGGAGAGTTCGCCTTGCAGGGCCGCGATACCAGGCATGCCGATCTCGTACGCCTGTTCATGGCAGTCCATCATGGACAGCAGCAGCGGGCGCAGGGTGCGCACGTGCCGTTGTACCGCGGGATCGGTGTGGGCGGCGAGCTTCAGTTCGTTCATCAGCAGGCTGGCCTCGCTCGGCCCGCGTGTCATGCACGTGGCCCAGATTTGCAGGGCTTGCAGAACAGGCTGTGTGGCGAGCGTCGCGGGCGGGATCTGGGCGAACCAACGGGCCAGCAGTCCCATGCGGCCCTCTGCAGCAAGGCGAGCCGCATGCGTTTGCAGGAGTTCGATCGCGAGTCCGAAATCACCGCCGTCGATGGCGTGGTCGATCGCCGGAACGGGCCTGTTCTGTTGTAGAAACCAGGCCGATGCGCGCCGGTGCAACGTGGCGATTTCCGAGGGCGCCTCGGCACGTAGTTGTGCCTGTAAATAGGCGGCGAACAGGCTGTGATAGCGATAACTGTGGTCATCGAGGCCGTCGCTGCCCAACAGCAAGTGCGTGCTTTCCAATTGCGTCAGCAAGGCCGCGCAGGGGAAGTCGGGCAACAGCGCTTGGCACAACGGCGCGTTCAGCCGTTTCAGGATGCTGGTACGCAGCAGAAAATAGCGTACCTCGTCAGGCAAGCCTGCCAGAACGTCCTGTGCCAGGTATTCTGCGATGGATTGTTCGGTACCAGAAAAACGGGCGACAAAGGCGCTGGCGTCGGCATGCCGGGACAGCGACAACGAGACCAGCCATAGTGCGGCAATCCAGCCCTCTGTTTTGCGATGCAGCTGATCGATATCCGCGGGGCGCAAGGGCGGCGCCATGTCGGCGAACAGACCGGCCGTCTCTTCGTGTGAAAAACACAATTGTGCTGCATCGATCTCCAGCAGTTTGCCGCGGCTGCGCAGCCTGCCGAGATGCAGCGAGGGTACATGCCGGGTGCCGATGAGCAAGCTGCCATGATGCGGAAAATCCGAGATCAGATCCTGAACAAGGTCCAGTACGCTGCGTTCGGTAATGGATTCAAAGTCATCCAGAAACACGGCGAATGGATGAGCCAGCGAAGCAATATGCGTTTTGACAGTCAGGGCTAGTTCGAGAACGTCGGTATGTGGAAGGCGCGAAGAATCTACCGCAGCCGTTGCAGGGTCGCGTGCTGGCGCAGGCGTGTTGATCGATGGCTGGTTTTGCGGCGCCGTCAGATTTCGCAGTGCTGTGCACAGGCAATGCAAAAAGCGCACGGCATCGTTGTCCGATCTGTCCAGCGTCAGCCAGGTGACGGAGATCGATGAGCGCAGCATCTCATCGCGGCATTGCGCCAACAATGAAGTCTTGCCATACCCCGCCGGGCCACGCAGCAGTACCACTTTTCCCGGCGCTTGCAGGCATATCTGCTCGCGCAGCGCATGCCGCGTCACGTGATGAGCAGACACCATGGGGGCATTCAGTTTGCCGCTGACCAGGGTGGCCTGCAGCGTGGGGGGTAACTGCATAACGACCTGTATTGGAAACGAATACGTGAGGGAGGGGGCGGGTAAACCCGGGCCATATCAAAAATCACCCGTTTGGACGAAGACGCAAAACGGGTCCCTAAGATACAAAAAGAACCTGTACAGGGCAATGGCGTGTACCCGCATTGCACCGGAAAAATAATGATCGGAGACAACTTGTGAAGAAATCCAAGGCGGTGATGGCGTTGTCTGGCCTGATGTTCTACTGCGCTGCGGCTTGGTCTGCTCCCGCGCAGGGCCCTGTCAAGATCGGCGTGTTGACGGACATGAGTTCGGTGTACTCGAATATCGGCGGCAGCGGCCTGGTAGAGGCCGCGCGCATGGCGGTCGCGGATTTTGGCGGACAAGTGTTGGGCAAGCCTATCGAGCTGGTCTACATCGATGGCCAAAACAAGGTCGACGTCTCCAGCGCCGCAGCGCGCCGCTGGTTCGATCAGGATGGCGTGGATATGATCACCGACCTGCCTACGTCGGCGACCGCCTTGGCTGTCAGCGAGGTGGGTCGCGAGAAAAAGAAGATCATCATGGTCACCAGTGCGTCGACCTCGGATCTGACGGGCAAAGCGTGTTCGCCCTATACCGTGCACTGGACGTACGACACCTACGCCTTGGCCAGCGGCACCGGTGCAGAGGTCACTCGCCAAGGCGGCAAGCAATGGTATTTCATCACGGCCGATTATGCGTTCGGGAATGCGTTACAGGCCGACGCCAGCGCCGTGATTGAGCGCGGTGGCGGCAAGGTGGTAGGCGCTGTGCGTTCGCCGCTGAACTCACCGGATTTCAGCTCTTATCTGTTGCAGGCACAGGCTTCGAATGCGGGCATCGTGGGGCTGGCACTGGGTGGCGGGGATTTGATCAATGCCATCAAGCAGGCCGCTGAGTTCGGCGTTGGGCGCGGCGACAGCAAGCAACGGCTGGTGGCGCTGCTGGCCTTTTTCTCGGACGTGAAATCGATCGGGCTGGAATTGGGGCAGGGCCTGCTCTTGACGGAGGCCTTCTACTGGGATCAAAGCGATGCTACCCGTCATTGGTCGCAGCGCTTTCAGGACAAGGTCGGACGTAAACCGACGATGACACAGGCCGGCACTTATGGCGCAGTGACGCATTATCTCAAGGCCGTTCAGGCCGCAGGGACGAAGGACTCGGACGCCGTGATGGCCAAGATGCGCGAGACACCCATCAACGATTTCATGACGCGTGACGGCAAGCTGCGTATTGACGGGCGAGTGGTGCGCGATATGTACTTGTTCCAGGTAAAGACGCCAGCCGAGTCGAAAAGCGAATGGGACTTGTACAAGCAGGTCGGCGTGATTCCCGGTGACGTGGCGTTTCGCCCGTTGAATCAGGGCGGTTGCCCGTTGGTGAAATAACAGGAGGACAGACATGATCAGCCAGGACGTAGTGGCCTTTGGACAACCGTTGCAGCGCATTGAGCGCGCGACGCCACAACCGCGGGGCAATGAGGTGCTGTTGCGCGTGTTGGCAGCCGGCGTATGCCATACCGATATTCACACGTGGGAGGGTTCGTACGATCTTGGTGGCGGCAAGCGTTTGAACATGGCGGATCGTGGCGTTGGTTTGCCGTTGACGCTGGGCCACGAGACGGTGGGCGAGGTGGTTGCCGTTGGGCCCGACGTGACCGATGTCCGGCCGGGCGATCGCCGTCTGGTCTATCCATGGATTGGTTGCGGCCAATGCCGGGTATGTTTGCGGGGGCGGGAAAACCTATGCACGCAACCGCGTTTTCTAGGCATATTTCGAGCCGGCGGCTATAGCGATCATTTGTTGGTGCCCCATTCGCGTTATCTCGTGGATATCGGCACATTGACCCCCGAGCAAGCCGCACCGTATGCATGTTCGGGTTTGACGACCTACAGTGCGATCAACAAAATCGATCGTGACGTGCTGGCGCAAGAGGCAGTGCTGGTGATCGGCGCTGGTGGCCTGGGGTTGATGTGCGTCACCTTGTTGCGTGCGATGGGATGCGGCAGTGTGATTGTGCTGGAGCCAGACGGTAAGCGCCGTGGCGCGGCGCTGGCTGCGGGCGCTACATGTGCGGTGGATGCGGGGGCGCCGGATGCGTTGGATCAAATACGCGTCGCTGCGGGCGGTCCCGTATGGGCAGTGATTGATTGCGTTGGCCACGGCACGACGGTGCAACAGGGACTGGATCTGTTGGCCAAAGGCGGCCAGTTGATTGTCGTGGGATTGTTCGGCGGTGAACTGACATTGTCGTCGGCCTTGCTGCCCATGCGCGCGGCGACGGTCCAAGGTTCCTATATCGGCAATCTGGGCGAACTGCAGTCGCTGATGCAGTTGGTGCGGGAAAAACAGCCCACTTTGATTCCGACGTCCTGCCGTTGCCTGGACGACGCTGCCAGCGCATTGCAGGACTTGTCGCAAGGTCGCGTGGTGGGACGCTTGATTCTCTGCCCCAGTGCGAATGATTCAGCGACGGCCGCATCATGACGCTGAGTTTCGATTCGAATTACGCCATGACCATTGACGGCCGCGCGACGCTGTCGTCAGAAAGCATGGATGTGCTGAATCCTGCGACAGAAGAGTGCATCGCGCGTGTGCCGGATGCCTCGCTGGATCAACTGAATGACGCAGTCGCCGCTGCACGGCGGGCACAAGCCTCATGGTCAGTGCAGCCGCTTGCCCAGCGGCAGCAGGCGCTGAATGCGATGGCCGATTTGCTGGCATCGCACACAGACGGCTTCATGCGTCTGTTGACACGAGAACAGGGCAAGCCCCACGCTGATGCCAAGGCCGAGGTCGGGCGTTGCGTCCATTGGCTGCGCGAATACGCGAAGCGGGTGTTACCTGTGTCGCGGCATGATGACGGTGTGGGCCATATTTTCGAGACGCACCATGCTCCCATCGGTGTGGTGGCCGCCATCGCACCGTGGAATTTCCCCATGACGCTGGCCATCTGGAAAGTGGCGCCGGCATTATTGGCCGGCAATACCGTTGTGTTGAAACCCTCGCCATTCACACCGCTGACATCACTCAAAATGGGTGAACTGTTTCGCGATGTGTTGCCGCCCGGTGTGTTGAACGTGGTCAGTGGCTCCGATCGTTTGGGGCCATGGCTGACCGAGCACCCTGGCATCGACAAAATAGGCTTTACGGGTTCAACCGCTACTGGGCGCCGTGTCATGCAAAGTGCGTCCAGCCGGCTCAAAAGGATCACCCTGGAGCTCGGCGGCAATGATGCGGCCATCGTTTTGCCGGATGTCGATGTGGCACAGACCGCACGTGCTTTGTTTTGGGGTGCATTTCGCAATAGCTCGCAATATTGCCTTGCGACGAAACGCATGTATGTGCATGAAAGCATCTACGAGGACTTCAGCCGCGAGCTCGTGGCCTACGCACGTACCGTCGAAATGGGCAACGGTGCTGATCCGGGCATTGGATTGGGACCGATTCAGAATCGCATGCAGTATGAACGGGTAAAGGATCTGATATCAGATGCGCACCGTACGGGTGTGAAGTTCTTGCTGGGAGGCAATGTGCCTGAGGGCAAGGGATACTTCATCCCGGTCTGCATTCTGGATAACCCGCCGGATGATGCACGATCCGTCACAGAGGAGGCATTCGGCCCGGTGTTGCCGCTATTGAAATATCGCGACATTGATGAGGTCGTGCATCGCGCCAACGATAGCGATTATGGTTTGGGAGGCTCCGTCTGGAGCCGGGATCAACACTTGGCGTATGAGATCGCGGGGCGTCTGCAAACAGGTATGGTCTGGGTCAATCACATACATGTGATGTCGCCGAACGCGCCATTCGGCGGACAGAAACAGTCAGGGATCGGTGTGGAAAACGCAATGGAGGGATTGCTGGAATACACCAATGTGCAGACGAGAGTGACGCTCATAAATTAAATGGCATGGCAGGCGCCGTGTCCTCGGCGCTTCGCCCCCCGCCGCTTAATCCTCCAGTACTTCGTGCGCCCCTTGATTGCCGCGCCGCCAATAGGCAGACGCACGAATGCGGGATTTGTCGATGCCGCGCTCCTGGACGAGATACTGGCGCACGCTGCGAATAGCGGCGGACTCGCCTGCAGCCCAGATGTAGCCTTCGCCCTCGGGCAATTGCAGACGGCGAACCACGCGTTCCAACACGGATTCGGAGCCCTCGGCGTCGGTGCCGCCGTTTACCCATTGCACCGTAGCGTCGGCTTGCGTAGGCAGGTCGATGCGGGCATCGGGGCCGCGGGTTTCGATGACAGCGAGCACGCGTTTGCCTGCGGGGAGTTCTTCCAGACGCCGCGCGATAGCGGGCAATGCCGTTTCATCGCCGATCAACAGATGCCAATCAAAATCATGCGGGATGACAAACGAACCGCGCGGCCCGGCAACGCCTAAGTGTTGGCCTGGCGCTGCTTGAATGGCCCAAGTACCGGCGGGACCGTGGTCGTGCAGCACGAAATCGACATCGAGTTCTTTGGTGTCCGGGCGATAGCTGCGCGGCGTGTAATCGCGCGCCTGAGGGCGTGCCACGCCGGCGGGAAATTCCGGGCCGTTGGGGCCGATGGTGGGAATGACAGGCAGAGCGTCACCCTCGGGCAGAAAAACTTTGACGTGGTCGTCAAACGAAGCGGAGACAAAGCCCTCGAGATCATCGCCGGTCAGCGTGATGCGCACCATGTGCGCACTCAGCGGCTGTACGCGGCTGACTTGCAGCAGGCGGGACTTCAGGGGATGCCGGACTTTTTGTACGGCATAGCGGTCGGTGGATGCGGTATCCATAAATATCCTTGTATCAGTGGCGTCAGTCAGTGACGGGATCACAGGACCCGGCTGCCTGACCCAGAATGTCCGCCGTGGCGCGTTCCAGGATGACGATGATGCGGCGTTGCTCGGCCTCGTCGGCTTCGGAGCGGCGCACGAGCGCTTCGCGCAGGGCGCGGCGGGCCTCGACGTATTCCCGCAGCCAGCCGCTGGCTTGGACGGCTTCTTGCGCGCCAGGGTCGCCTTGCCAGGCTTGTTTCATCCAGGCCATCTTGCGCGCTACGTGTTGCAGGCCTGCGAGCAGTAGTTCTACCCGGTCGCGTTGGCTGTCCAGATGGGCACGGCCAGCGTCGGCCAAGTGATAGCGTTTGCGGGTGCCATGCGTCTCGACGGTGGTGTAGTCGAGTTCCTCGAGATAAGTCAGCGCAGGGTAGACCACGCCGGGACTGGGCGTGTAGTAGCCGTTGGTGCGGGCTTCTATTTCCTTGATCAGTTCATAGCCGTGGCGGGCTTGTTCTTCGATCAGGGCCAAGAGCATCAATTGCAGGTCTTCGGCGCTGAATTTACGGCCGCGCATCATGCCGTCGCCGCCCATGCCATGCCCGCCACGCATCATGCTCTCGCCCCCCATGCCATGGCCACCACGCATTTTGCCGTGACCGCCATGCCGGCCATGGTGGCCGGCGGCGTCCTGGGCGGGCGAGGTATGACGCGAACCAGATCGATGCAGATCGTCAGGGTGCGTAGGGTGTGTCGGGCGTGTTTGCGTATCTTTCATGTATCGTACGATATATCTAACGATATTGTGATGTCAAGGCTAATGATTTGGGTTTTGGCATTGGTACGAACAATCCCGCCAGGGAAAAAAGAATTCGCAATGTTGTTTCGTTGAGCAGCAAGCTGCATTTCATCGATAAAAACCCCGGTTTCGTCGAAAAAATATTGCGCTGCTGCAATGAAAACGCAGAATCTCGTATCCAGACCTTTCTGCATGGGGAGCGGTGCGCGGAAAGGAGGCCTTCTTTCGTCCGGGAACTTCACATCATCATGAATCAATCCACATCGTTCTCTGCGCGCCGCGTGTCCTTTCCATCGATGCGCCAGAACGCGCTGCGATTGGCGATCCTGTCGGCACTCGGTGTGTGGGGATGCAGCTTGACGGGAGATGTCCGTGCAGGGACCTGCTGGGGCACTGGTGATGACGGAAGCTATGCGTACATGTACGGCATGTGCAAGGGCGATGACGGCGTCGATAAAAACAATGAAAAAGACGGTGAAACTGGCGGAGATGAAAATGGTGTGACCACGACGAGATCCCACTCCATTGATGCCGCGACCTACATTAACGTTTTGGGCTCCCAAAACACCATGGGTGTCGTGACTGGCGCAACAACGGGTGGAGCAGGCGTCGACGAAGGGACGGCGGGAAACGGTGGACAAGTCACCGTGACGAATGCCTATGACGTGACGTTGACAGGCACGACGATCTCCAACGTGAACAGCTTGATTCTCGCGGGTTCCTACGGCGGTCAAGCCGATCAGGACAACGACAACAATGACTCCAATGGCGGGCAGGGCGGATTCGGGCAACTCGTGACCGTCCAGAACACGGGTAACTTGACGATAGAGGGCCCGGTAGATACCCCCACGACGGGTCTCTTTGGCATTAACGCTACCTCCACAGGAGGCGCCGGCGGCCAACAGAACGATCCCACACTCGAGTACGGCGATCAGATCGGCGGGACGGGGGGCAATGGCAGTACGGTGACCGTCACCACTAGCGGTGCGATCAACCTCGGTAGCAGTGGTGCGCGCTTGCGCACGAATACGATCGGGGCGGCGATTTCTGCAACGTCAGTAGGCGGAATGGGGGGGCAAAAAAACGGCAACGCCGGCACGGGTGGAACGGTGCAGGTGACGCAGTACGGTTCGGCCACCAGCTATTGGCAGGTCAATCAGGGCGCAAAGATTTTCGGAATCAGGGCAGAGACTTCGGGAGGTGACGGTACTGCCTCTACGGACGATAGTGACAATGGCGGAGATGGCGGGGGTAATTCTCCGAACGGTAATGGCGATTCACCCGCCTGGACCCAGAAAGTGGTTGTCGATGCCTATGGTTCCGTATTGGTGGATGTCGAATGGTCAGGCTCGACTATCGAGGGGGCCGGGATAGCTGCCAGAGCCTTGGGCGGCAAAGGTGGCGGCGGGCCAGACAAGGATCATTCGGGCGGCAATGGCGGCGATGGCGGAACGGCGACGGTGAATCTACATTCCGGCGCCACCGTGACGACGCGGGGCGAAAATCTCGTGGGCATCGCGGCACAGAGCCTGGGCGGGCAGGGCGGCGACGGCGCGGACAGTACCGCCCTGGCTGGCCAAGCCGGTGGCGGGGGATTTGGCGGCGATGCGGGTACTGTGACCATACAGGCCGACGACAATACGACGATTACAACGAATGGAAATTTCGCGATAGGTGTGGTCGCGCAGTCGATTGGCGGCGGAGGCGGCACCGGCAGCGATTTTGTATCAGTGCTGGGCGGCCAAGGCGGCAACGGCGGCAATGGCGGCAATGCCGGGCAAGTCTACGTCACGACCGACGGATCGATTCAAACAAGCGGTCAACATGCCTATGGTGTCGTGGGGCAATCCATCGCAGGCAGTGGCGGCGCGGGCGGAGCAGACACGTCTTCGTTCGTATCGCTGGGCGGCGGCGGCGCGGGCGGTGGTTCGGCCAGCTCGGTTCAGATCACCAATTCGGGATCGATTACCACGTCGGGCTACGACTCGCACGGCATCGTCGCGCAATCGATCGGCGGCGGCGGCGGGGCATCGGGCAGTGCGACAGGCCTGCTCAGTGTCGGGGGTAATTCGTCGGATGGCACCTCGGGATCGGACGGCAATAGTGTGGTGGTCAACAATACCGGCGGCACGATTACAACCACAGGTGATGCCGCTATCGGCATGGTGGCGCAGTCCATCGGCGGCGGTGGTGGCAGCGGCGGCGATAGCTTGGGCGTGGTGGGAGTCGGCGGCGCAGGGGGCGGTGGCGGCTCGGGTGGCAGCGTTACGTTTGGCGATCTCGGCCAGGTCACGACGTCAGGCCAGTTCAGCCCCGGTGTCGTGGCGCAAAGTATTGGCGGTGGCGGTGGCAATGGTGGGGATACGTTTACGGCGTCCGTTGGGGTTTCCGTGGCGATTGGCGGCAGCGCCAGCGGTGGTGGCAATGGTGGCGAAGCCTGCTTGAGTAACCATGGAGGATGCGGGAGCGGAACAACCTCGTATTCGACGGGGAATATCGTGACCCACGGCAATTACTCGTCCGGGATCATCGCGCAAAGTATCGGCGGCGGCGGCGGTACAGGAGGCAGCGTCAAAAATGTCAGCCTCGGGTCTTTTGTCGCATTGCAATTGGGCGGTAGCGGGGGCGACGGAGGACATTCCTCTGATGTCACGGTGGGCTATTCCAACCTGCATATCAATACCGGAGGCGCTCATTCGACGGGCATACTCGCGCAATCCATTGGCGGTGGCGGCGGCAATGGCGGCGGCGCCAGTTATTCCGATGCGACGGTCGGATTCAATGCCGCTATGGTGTTAGGCGGCAGCGGCGGGTCTGGCGGGACAGGGAATGCGGTCACAGTGAATCTGTCCAACTCGCATATCGCGACGGGGATGGATTACGACAGCTCGGCAATCGACCCCGAGACGTATGCACCCAACGATTCGCTCGGCATTCTTGCACAAACCATTGGCGGCGGTGGCGGTAACGGCGGCAGTTCCGCCGCCAGTGATGCGGTAGTGGCGGTGCCGACAGGCGACGGCGTTTCGGCGGCGTTCAATTTCGAATCATCGATTGGTGGCTCGGGCGGCTCGGGCGGTCATGCTTGTCCAGACGGCGGCAGTTCATGTACGACAGAGGTCGTGTTGAACAACGGCTCGACCGTTACGACGCTGGGCGATGGATCGCACGCTGTCGTAGCGCAGTCCATAGGCGGGGGCGGCGGTAATGGCGGCGACTCTTCCGTTTTGGCGACCACGATCGGCGATGAAACCACGGTGGCCGCGACGGCTGCCATGACCTTCGGCGGGACAGGAACCGCGGGGGGCGATGGTGGCGGCGTGCAGATCAGCCTGGGCGATAGCGGCTCGGGGTATGCGGCGTTGCCGCCACTATTGTCGACGCCTCCGACGAAAGACACGCCGCCGGCGTCTTCGATCATCACCTATGGCGATTACGCCAACGGCGTCTTGGCGCAATCAATAGGCGGAGGCGGCGGCAATGGCGGTATAGGCAGCAGTAATGCATACACTCATGGCGGCCCCACCTCCATCAAGGCGACCCTGGCGTTGGGCGGTACGGGCGGTGCAGGCGGCACGGGCGGCGATGTCAATATCACGTTGAATCCCAATTTCGTGATTCGTACGCTCGGTTCAGGATCACGCGGCATCGTTGCGCAGTCGATTGGCGGCGGGGGCGGTGCCTCTCAAGGGGGAACGATGAGTATCGCCTCGTCGTTTAGCGAGACGCCTTCTGCGCGCCTTCAAGTTGGCCTGGGGGCAACAGGCGCCTCTGGCGCGACGGGCGGCACGATCAATGCGACGCTGCAGGGGGCGATCCGTACCGAGGGCGGTGATGCCGACGGCGTGTTGCTGCAATCGATTGGCGGTGGCGGTGGATTAGGGGGATCGTTAGGCGCGGACGCATCGTCCTATCCCATTCTGGATCGGATCGGCACCCATAGCGACAATAAAGAGCGCCTGGACGATACCGGCTCGACGTATGCCTTCGGTGTCGACGTGGGAGGCAATGGCGGCACGGGCGGGAACGGCGGCACGGTGAATACGACCTTTGCGGGGAAAATTGGTACCAGCGGTGATTGGGCCGACGGCTTGGTCTTGCAATCTATCGGCGGCGGCGGCGGTACAGGGGGCTCATCAACCTCCTCGGGCAGCAAGGTTCGGGCGAATGCCCTGATCAGTGTCGGAGGCACAGGAGGATCCGGTGGCAACGGCGGTGCATTGAATGTCTATTTCGATGACGAGCACAACAATAGTATTTCCACCGCAGGGTACTACGCCTACGGTGTGCTGTTGCAGTCCATTGGCGGCGGTGGTGGCCAAGGTGGCGACGGTTCGGACCAGGCCTACGGCACGATCACAGTTGGCGCGTCCTACGGGGGAACTGGCGGTCAGGCCGGCGATGGCGGCACCATACAGGTGGCCGACGGGGCGAATGGCCCAGGATGGCTGACGGTGAGTACTGGGGGGGATGATGCGCCTGGTCTGGCCATGCAGTCGATCGGTGGCGGTGGCGGTATCGGTGGCGCGGGTAATAGCGCGTCGAAACTGCTCGCGCAAAACAGTCATGCCATGCAGGTGTCGGTAGGCGGCAGCGGCGGACTGGCGGGCAACGGTGGCGTGGTGAATGTCAGCACGGGGCTGAACTCCATCACAACGGGGGATCGGGCTTACGGTGTGTTGGCACAGTCCATCGGCGGCGGTGGCGGCCTGGGCGGCGCCGGTGAAGTGCAACACTACAGCGGCGTGGGGCTCGGCGGCACCGAGGGTATATCAGGCGATGGTGAAACGGTGACGCTCAGTTTTACGAGCGACAGCTATATCAAGACATCCGGTGCCGGGGCGCATGGGCTGATTGCGCAATCGATCGGCGGCGGGGGCGGCATCGCGGGTGATACATCCGTCGGGACGGAATTGGGTACGAGCGGTTGGAAAGATAACGACTCTACACAGGGCAGCAGTGGCAGCGGCAAGGCGGTCACGGTCAATGTTGACGGCGATGTGCAGACCAGTGGCGTGAACGCGTTCGGCATCATCGCGCAATCGATCGGCGGCGGCGGCGGTCTCGGTGGCAGCGCCGATGGTGGTTTTGCCGGCAGTACCGGTGTATCGGGTGCCAGCGCCGGCTCCGGCGGCGACGTCACCGTGACGCAGTCCGGCCTGGTCAGTGCTGGCGGCAGCGGCGGCACCGGTATTTTTGCGCAAAGCGATGGGCCGGACGGCACGGGCGTCGTGACGGTCAACGTGAACGGTACTGTCGCAGGCGGATCGGGTTCTGAGGCCAACGGTGTCTGGATCGCCGGCAACAACTCGAATGTGCTCAACGTTGGTACCGATGGTGTGATTACGGTGGCCTCTGGCGGCACTGCAGTGCGTTACAGCGGCGTCGCCGGCCCACAATACAAAACCTCTTCCTTGGCCGTGGCCGATGTCGCGAGGCCGACATTGAGTATCGGCAATGCGGGCGTGATCAACGGCGACATCAACTGCCAGAACGGCAGTGGCAGTATTGCTTGCGATGTACAGAACAAGGAAACCGGTACGCTAAGCGGAGCGACGAGTTATCAGGCGAACATTGATAACGCGGGTCTGGTGGCGATAGGCCGCACGGCTGAGACGGACACGTTGACAGTATCTGGCGACTTTACGCAGCGGTCCACCGGCACGCTGCAGGCCAATGCGGATTTTTCGGCATTGCGTGCATCACATCTGGTGGTCAAAGGCGATACCAAATTGGATGGGCAAGTGAGCGTCGTGCCGCTGGCACTATTGCCTGGCCGCGAGGTTGCGGTGGCGACCCTTGAAGGCGGAATTCAGGGCACGCCCGTGGCCTACGATAGTCCGGTCGTTGACTACGATGCCACGCTGCAGGGGAATCAAGTCCACATGCGCGTGGTGAGCGCCGATTTTGCGCCCCCATCGATGAGTCTGGCGGATAACCAAGGCACGGTTGCCGCGCATGTGCAGAGTACGTGGAATCAAGACGGCGGCTCGAACGACTTGGCGCCGTTGTATGCCGCACTCGATATGGCCTCACGCGGCGGGGCGAAAAATTATTCCGACCGCTTGGCCGACCTGTCTCCTGGCGTCGCTGTCGCGCCGGCTGCACAGATGCAAGCCAGCATGGCGCGCTTCACGGGCGCAATGATGTCCTGCCCGATGTTCCAAGGCGCGGATGCGCTGTCGGGTGAACAGGATTGCCTGTGGGGCCAAGTATCCGGCGTGAACACCAATCAGGATGGCGATAACGGCATATCGGGCTTCTCGTTTGACGGCGTGACCTATCAGTTCGGCGGTCAACGCCAGGTCAGCCCGGGCTGGTTCTTAGGCGGGTCCGTCGCGTATGAAAACACGCATATGCGCGGCGACGACGGACGTGTCACCGGTAAAGGCGATAGTGGTTATGCCGGACTGGTGCTCAAGCGCGAAGCAGGACCATGGACCTTCTCCGCAGCATTGGGCGGCGGCTACGGTCAATACGATATTGATCGCGGCATCAACTTCCCCGGTATGCAAAGCACCGCCAGTTCCGACGTGGACGTCTATGGCGCGGGGATGCGTTTGCGCATCGCGCGCACCTTCGCCGCAGAGCAGTTTTATCTGAAACCTTATGTCGATCTGGACGCGTTCTACACGCGTATGCCTGGCTACAGCGAATCGCGCAAAGCCGAGCATCTGGATATCGAAAGCAGCGACAAATTCATCGTCGGCCTGTCTCCCACGCTGGAGATCGGCGGCCGGGTGCCGTTGACCAAAGGGACCACCATGCGGCCCTACATGTATGCGGGCGCGTCGTTCTTGTCTGACGACGAGTACAAGGTCAAAGCAAAATTGCAGGGCGCGCAGGCAGGCACTGGCAGTTTTGAATCGTCGATACCGATGGACGACGTGATAGGCCGCATCGGCGCGGGCATTCAAGTCTCTAATGCGGGCGGTGTGGACTTTCGGTTGCAGTATGACGGTGAGTTTTCATCACACGTACAAAGCCACCGAGGCTCGTTGAAATTGATGGTGCCGTTCTGAGCGCTTGGCTTGGATGCTGCACGAAACCTGGGAAACGTCAGTCAGCTCTCGTTTCCCAGGATGAGGCAGTCTTAGTTTTCCTGATCGACGCGCGATGCGCCTGCTTGCGAAAAATTGCGTTCCAGCACATCCAACGCGTGTGTCAACGCCTGGACGTCTTCGTCGGATAACCCTTGCAATGCGTCTTCAAAAAAGGCTTCGCGGCGAGGCAGGGCGTCGTCGACCACGGCTTGGCCAGCTGGCGTCAGCGAGGCATTGGTGACCCGGTTGTCGTTCCGATCCGCGCTGCGAGTGACCCAGCCTTGTTGTTGCATGGCCTGCAGCAAGCGGGTCAGCGAAGCCGGATCCAGCCGGCATTGTTCAGCCAGCATTTTTTGCGAACACTGACCATGTTCGTGCAGCGTGAACAAAATGCGCCAGCGCGGCAAAGCATGCCCCACACGGCCGCTGAAAGCGGCTTGCATGGAGCGATAGGCTTGGCCCAGATGCTGAATGACTTGCAGCCCTTGGTGTTGTTTCGGCAAAGTGAGGTCTCCTCGCGCAGAGGCCGGAAAGCAATGAGTTGAGACAGATTGTGCCAGGAAACGTCAGGCCGCCGTTAACGGGGCGGTTTGTTCCGGTCCGAACCGGGCCACCGTGCGCGCCAACTCATCATGCCAACGGGCCTTTTGCTCGTCAGAGACGAAGCTGGCGTCAAAGCTGTTTTTCGCTAACTGTACGGCGTGGCTTGCTCCCAATTGGGGCAGCGCCTCGAACGTTTCTACAAAATTCTGATTGAGATAGCCGCCGAAATAAGCCGGATCATCCGAGTTCACCGTCACGCACAGGCCTGCCTCCAGCAGCACCGCCATATTGTGAGCGGCCATCGTATCGAAGACGCACAGCTTGATATTGGACAGCGGGCAGACCGTCAACGGAATACGTTCGCGTGCCAGGCGTTCGACCAGCAGAGGGTCTTCGACACAGCGCACGCCATGATCCACCCGTTCCGCGCCCAGCAGGTCGAGAGCGTCGTGGATGTAGTCGGCCGGGCCTTCCTCGCCTGCATGCGCCACGATACGCAAACCCAGCTCGCGGCACCGGGCAAAGACACGAGCGAACTTTTCCGGCGGATTGCCGCGTTCGCTGCTATCGAGCCCTATGCCGATAAAGTGCTCACGGTAGGGCAGCGCCTGCTCCAGCGTGTCGAACGCGTCGGCCTCGCTCAGATGGCGCAGGAAACACAGGATCAGCGCGCTGCTGATGCCCAGCTGCTCGCGCGCGGTATCGCAGGCGCGAGTCAGGCCGCGGATCACCGTTCCTATCGGAACGCCGCGCGCGGTATGGGTTTGCGGATCAAAGAACAACTCGGCGTGTACGATCCGATCCGCTGCCGCGCGATGAAAATACGCCATCGCCATGTCAAAGAAATCTTGTTCGTGCAGCAGGACGCCCGCCCCAGCGTAATAGATATCCAGAAAGCTCTGCAGGTCGGTAAAGGCATACGCGGCGCGCAGCGCCTCGATGCCGTCATAGGGCAGGGTCACGCCGTTTCGCTGCGCCAGGGCAAAGATCAATTCGGGCTCCAGCGTGCCTTCGATGTGCACGTGGAGCTCCGCTTTGGGCATGGTACGCAGCAATTCGAACAGCTGCTGGCGGGGAAAATCAGTAAGTATGTGCATATTAAGAGCCGTATTTATCAGTAAGTTAGCGCGGATTCCTGCCCCTGGTTTGTTACCATAGC
The DNA here is from genome assembly GCF_054780995.1 of Bordetella tumbae. Lineage (NCBI taxonomy): Bacteria > Pseudomonadati > Pseudomonadota > Betaproteobacteria > Burkholderiales > Alcaligenaceae > Bordetella > Bordetella tumbae. The sequence continues at coordinate 23,308 of NZ_BAAGVG010000022.1, read as the reverse complement.
GGCACGCCGCTGGCTCGAAGCGGCTGGAATCCCCCAATACCATACCGGATTGCGGGCGATTACCCCTATTATTCCTAGTCGAGGTACCCGCGGGGCGGCGATGAAAACGTGGTTTAAGCGCATAGTGATTGGCCTGGTAGTGTTGGTTCTTGTGGCCGTCGTCGGCCTGGCCATCTTTTTGCTCACGTTCGATCCCAACGCGTACAAGTACAAGTTGGAAGAGATCGTCCAGGAGCGTTACCACCGTACGTTGGCAATTGATGGCGACATCGAGCTGTCGCTGTTTCCGCGTATTGGATTGGCGGTTCAGGGCGTCTCCCTGTCGGAAGTCAACAGTTCCGAGACCTTTGCCTCGATCGAGAGTATGCGCCTGGCAGTCGCTGTCTGGCCCTTGCTGTCGAGCAATCTCGTGGTGGACCATGTCACCATCAATGGTTTCAAAGTCCGCGCCGTGCGCGACAAAAATGGCCATCTGAATTTCGAGGATCTGGTCGGCGGCGGCATCATGTCCACCGACAAGCCCCGCGGCCCTGCCGAGGCGGCTGTCGGCGCGATGGCCGGGGCGGCGCAGGCGCTCACTACGGGGGGCGCATCGGCGCCCGCCACCATGCAGATCGATATCGCCGGCCTGGACCTGCAATCGGGTGAATTGCAGCTACAGGACGAGATCTCCGGCATGGCCGTAGCCGTGACCAATCTGACGGCCAACACCGGCCGCGTGACCTACAAACAGCCGTTCGACGTCACCTTGTCGGCTCGCGTCGAGGGTGGAAATCCCCGTATGGACGCCAATCTGACGGGGCAGGGCCTGTTGATGCTGGACCCGCTGGCCAGGCGTTTCGCGGCGCAAAAGCTCGATATGCGCATGGACGGCAATGTGCTGGGCGCCGAGGCCAAGAGTCTGAGCGCCCGCGGCAACCTTGCTTTCAACGGCCAAACCTCGTCTGTAGACGTCAGCGGGCTTGAGATCCTGTTCCAGGGGAATGTGCCGGATCAGCCCTCCCCAATGAAAAACGTCGAAGCCAGCGTGACCATTCCGAAACTCGCGATGGATCCGCACAAGCTCGAACTGCAACTGGACAAACTCGCTGTGCGCGCCAAGGGCGCCTTGCCTGGCGGGCCATTTGAATTGGCCGCCGACGCGCCGGGGCTGAATATCTCGCCCTCCGAGGCGACCGGCCAGGCCCTGACGGGGCGGATTCGCCTGCAGGGCCTGGACGCCAGCTTTGGCCTGAACGGCATCAGCGGCAATGCCAGCGAGCTGGACATCAAGGAAGTCAAATTCGACAGCACGCTCACCAAGGGCGAACGCGTCATCAAGGCCGCATTCAGCTCGCCCGCGACGTTCAACCTCTGGCAACGCGCCATCAGCCTGCTGACTTTGCGAGGCGAGGTCAACATCACCGATCCCGGCCTGCCCAAAGGCAGCCTGCAGATCCCCGTCATCGGCAGCATGAACGCCAATCTGCAAAAAGACCAGGCGGGCGCCAGGATCAACGCGGTGCTGGAGGGCGGCAAATTCGACCTGACGGCCGACGTCAAGCAACTGTCCGCCGTGCCCGACATCACATTCGCCCTGGCGGTCGATACCCTCGATCTGGACAAACTGGCGCCGCCGGTCGCCGCGCCTGCGCCCAAAGCCCCCGAGGGTGACGGCAAACAGGATGACCCCGAGAAAAAACCCGATACCGCAGCGCCTGCCGAGGCGCCGGCTGCTGCCGATGGCTCGATTGATTTGTCTGCGCTGGTCGGTCCCACGGCAAACGGTACGGTCAAAATCGGCCAACTGGTCGTTCGCGGCCTGAAAGCTAGCGATCTGACAGCCAAGCTCAAACTCGACAAAGGCAAGCTCGATGTTTCGACGCTGGCTGCCTCCTTGTACGACGGCAAGGTCGGAGGCGCCCTGTCCGTCGATGCCGCCAACGGCAACCAGATCGCCACCAAAATGACCTTGGCCGGCATCTCGATCGGGCCTTTGCTGACCGATCTGATGAAAAAATCGGTACTGACTGGTACCGGCAGCCTCGCCCTGGACCTGAAGACCGCCGGCTCGAACTCCTATGCATTGACCACCGGCTTGAACGGCGGCATGCAACTGCGTCTGCGTGACGGTGCCGTGACGGGCATCAACGTGGCGCAGACCCTGCGCGACATCAAGGCCTCCTTTACCGGCGCCGAACAGGACGCCGCGTTGGCTGCTGATCAGACACGCAGCACGGATTTCACCTCGCTCGAGGCGGACCTGGTCTTTGTAAAGGGTATCGCCACGGCGAAACGCCTGGATATGGCCTCGCCTCTGTTGCGGGTGTCTCAGGGCGATCCCGCAGCAATCGATTTCGTCCAGAACATATTGAATTTCGTCGCCAAAGTGCGTGTGGTCAACACCAGCACTGGCCAGGACGGCAAAGACCTCGAGGAACTGAAGGGCATCACCATTCCGGTGCTGATCAGCGGTCCGTTCGACAAGCCCGTCTACACTGTGCAATGGCGCGGCGTAGCGACCGAGGCCCTCAAAAAAGGCCTGGAAAAACGCCTGAAAGAGGCCTTGGACGACGAAAAAGTCGCCCCTAAAATCGATAAAGCACTCAAGGGAATTCTCGGCAAATGAGCACGTCCGCTTTTCAGCCCATCGCCGAATGTGGCGTCACCGCTCAATCCCAGGCCCAGGATTATCACAAGCGCTGGCTGATCACCAACGATGCCGGCACGTGGTTGAACCGCACCCTCAGCCCGCGGCTGGCCGAGATCAGCGTCGAATTGCGCTTGGGCTATCTGGTCATGAAGGCCCCCGGGATGTTGCGCCTGGACATTCCGCTGGACGTCATCGAGGACGATGACAGCGTGCGCTATCAGATCCGTCTCGGCGATCAGACCGTGGACGTGGTCGACGAGGGCGAGCTGGCCGCAGCCTGGGTATCCAATTTTCTGCAGATCCCGTGCCGGCTGCTAAAAGTCCATCCCGAGATGGAGGCCGTGCACTGGCCTGCTTGATGGGACGGTGCTCAGCGCCGCTTGTACTCAAACACCCAGTGCGTGATCAGGCCGGCCACCAGCCCCCAAAAGGCTGAGCCGATTCCCCAGGCACTGAATCCCGACGCCGTGGCCAACAGCGTGATCAGCGCTGCCTCGCGACGCGACGGATTCGCCATGGCGTTGGCCATGCCGCCCAGAATCGCACCCAGCAAGGCCAGGCCCGCTAGTGCAGCGATCAAGGCTGCGGGCAGCGCCTGAAAGAACACCGCCACCGCGCCGGCAACCACGCTCAGCAAGATATAAAACACCCCATACGCAACGCCGGCAATATAACGGCGCGAGGAGTCGGGATGGGTTTCAGGGCCCGTACAAATCGCCGCGGTGATCGCCGCCAAGGTCACTCCGTGTGACCCGAACGGCGCAGCCAACAGGCTCAGAAAACCCGTGGCGCCCACCAGCCGGGAGGCCCCGGGCCGATAACCGGACGCCTGCAAAATCGCCAGGCCCGGCAGATTCTGCGAAGCCAATGCCACCACAAACAGCGGAATCCCCAGGCTGATAGCGATCTGCCAGCTAAAGGCCGGCGTCGTCCAGACGAACTGCGTCAACTGCCAGTCCACATTACCGAGCTGCAACTGACCTGCCGCCGCCGCAACCGCCAACCCCACCACCATGACAGCCATGATCGCGTAGCGAGGCATCCAGCGTTTACTCAGCAAATAGGCTGCACACATCGCCAGAATCAGCGCCGGTTGCTTGCTCAGATGCGTAAAAATCCCCAGGCCAAAATTCAGCAGTACGCCCGCCAGCATCGCACTGGCGATTTCGGCCGGCACGCGCCGCATGATGGGATCGATCCAGCCAAACAAACCGCACGCCAGCGTCAACGCCGATGCCAGCACAAAGGCCCCGACAGCCTGATCAAACGGCACACCAACCAGCGCGGTGACCAACAACGCCGCACCCGGCGTGGACCAGGCCAACACAATAGGCATGCGGCTGCGCAGGCTCATCACCAGCCCGCCGATCCCAACAGCCAGGCAAATTGAGGCCAGCCAGGAACCGATATGCACAGCATCCAGCCCCGCACTATGTCCGGCCTGCACAATCAACACCGCCGTGCCGCCAAAACCTACCAGGACAGCCACAAAGCCAGCCACAATGGCCGAGAGGGAAAAGTCTCGCGCAGGGGGATTGCGCGGCGTCACAGAGACAGTGGCGTCGGAGGCGTTCACGCGGCGGATTTTGTCAGGCGATAGTATTTGGCCATCAGGGCTTCCTGCCCCTCGTGCCATTGAGGATGCAATTCAATGCATTCGACCGGGCACACGACCTTGCACTGCGGTTCGTCGTGATGCCCCACGCATTCCGTGCAACGATCCGGGTCGATGACGTAATAATCCTCGCCCATCGAGATGGCCTCGTTGGGGCATTGCGGCTCGCAGACGTCGCAATTAATGCATTCTTCGGTGATCGTTAAAGCCATGACAGAGGGCGAATCGGCGCGGATGTGCAGAACACAACCATTGTACGCCCGCCGTGCGCAGGGCCGCGAATGACGCGCTTGCTCTGCCTCAGCAGTGCAAGCGCGGCGGACAGGACATCCGTTGGCTGCGAATCATCGTGTGCGTAGACAGATCGATTGCCAGATCAGGCCGCAGTGCGTAAACCAGCCCGCATCAGGCGGTCGGCGCGCCACCGGCTGCCGGCCAGGACTGCTCGCGGTGTTCCTTGGCCTTGGCTTGCAGCCAGCGCTCGACCGACGGGAACACGAACTTGCTGACATCACCGCCCAGTTGAGCGATTTCACGCACAATCGTGCCCGAAATGAACTGATACTGGTCCGACGGCGTCATGAACATCGTTTCGACTTCGGGCAGCAGGTGGCGGTTCATCCCGGCCATCTGGAACTCGTACTCGAAATCAGACACCGCCCGCAGGCCGCGCACGATCACACGGCCATTTTGCTCGCGCACAAAGTCCTTGAGCAGCCCGGCGAAGCTGCGGACCTCGACATTGGGATAATGTCCCAGAACTTCCTGGGCGATTTCTACACGTTCCTCGACGCTGAAGAACGGTTTCTTGTTGCGGCTGTGAGCGATGCCCACGACGACTTTGTCGAACAGGGCAGCGGCGCGGCGCACCAAATCCTCGTGGCCGCGGGTTAGCGGGTCAAACGTGCCGGGGTAGACAGCGGTAATCATGGGGGCTCCGTATCCTCGTAACTTGCGTAAACCTTCCTCCGAACTGCGGATTATTGACCTATTTCCGCATTGCAGCAAATTGCATGAGTCCGTAGTGGACCGCCCCCGCCCGATCCTGACGTAACACCTCGAACTCGTCAGGGGGGGCAAGCGCAGCCTCGGACTCTATGTAAATCAAGCCATCTTCGGCCAAAATGCCGGGTAATAATGGCCATAAACGGGGCAACCAGTCCTGATTGAACGGCGGATCCAACAAAATCAGATCGAACCGTGACGCGTCCATGCGCTGGACAACTTGCAGTGCCTCGCCCGCGTGAATGCGCACTGCGTCCGCCTTGAGCTTGTCGCGCAATGCCCGCAGTGCAGCAATAGCGGTACGGTCATTTTCGACCATTTGCACCTGCGTGGCGCCGCGCGATGCCGCCTCGAATCCCAGGGCGCCGCTGCCCGCGAACAAATCCAGCACCCGTTTGCCAGTGTAGTTTCCATCCCACAAATGGGTCAGCCAATTGAACAGCGTTTCCCGCACGCGATCAGGCGTCGGGCGCAGGCCAGGCACATCGGGCACGGCGATAGGCGTGCGCCGGTATTGTCCGGCAACGATACGGATGGGCTTATTGCCCGTATTGGATTTTTTCAAGAAAGCGAACCTCCAGCGCGAATATAGCAGCCGGGTAGGGGAGTCAGGCTGCTGCACTGCGGGGAACCGAATATACTTTCACCCATGTTCCGTTTCTTCAAGAAAAAATCTCCGCCGCCTGCCGCGCCGGTGCAGCCTGATGCTGCGCCCCCCGCAGACGAGCCGCGCCTGGCCGACGAGCCCGCGCCCCAGCAGGCCCCGGCCGAGCCTCCTGCTGTCCCTTCCTTGCCCGTTGCACGCGCCAACGAGGCCACCAGAGATCAAACGCCTGAACCCAGCGGCCATGCCGCAGGCGATACGCCGTCTGCGGCGCCTGCACCGGCCGAGCGCCCGCACAGCGAGCCTGCGCCTGCGCCGACGGCCCCAGCGGGCAGATCCTCGATGGCTGGTGCGCTCGCGGGCAGCTCGGTGACGCACAGGCCTGTTGCTGCGCCTGAAACCAGCTCACCTGCTACGTCCTCCGCTGCCCCGGCTGGCGCGCCCGCATCCGCGCCGCCAGCAGCGCCGGTCGCGACGACATCGCCGCAGTCGCCAGAGGCCGCACCGGCTGGCACTCCTACATCTGTACCGCCAGCATCGCCCGTAGCGACAGTGCCGCCGCAATCGCCCGCGGCTGCGCCGGTTAATGCATCAGCCTCCGCGCGGCCAGCGGCGCCCGTAGCGACCACATCGCCGGAATCGCCAGAGGCGGCACCGTCTAGCGCCCCCGCGCCCTCAGCGCCCTCCGTATCGGCAGCACCGGTGCAAGCGCCTGCTTCGTTCAACACGCCCGCGTCTGCACCGGCAACACCGGCACAAACGCCAGCGTCTACATCGGCTACCTCTGCGGCTTCTGCGCCCGCGGCGTCGCCCGTAGCGACAACGCCGCCGCAAGCGCCTGCCGCCGCCGCGCCCAGCGCTCCCGTACCTGCCCCATCCACTCCGCCTGCTGCGCCGCCCGCCGAGCCCCCTGCCAAGAAAACTTCCTGGCTAGGCCGCCTCAAACAGGGCCTGGCGCGCACCGGGCAAAGCCTGGGCGGCTTGTTCGTCGGCGTCAAAGTCGACGAAAACCTGTTCGAGGAACTCGAGTCCGCGCTGATCATGGCCGATGCGGGCCTGGAGGCCACCGAAAAACTCCTGACCGCACTGCGTGCCCGCGTACGTAAAGAACGCATCGAAGACCCGGCGCAAGTCAAAACCGCATTGCGCGCCTTGCTGGCCGACCATCTGCGGCCGCTGGAGCGCACCTTCGACCTGCAAAAGGCCAAACCGCTCGTCGTCATGATCGCCGGCGTCAACGGCGCAGGTAAAACCACCTCCATCGGCAAACTGGCCCATACCTTCCAGCGCCAAGGCGCGAGCGTCCTGCTGGCCGCAGGCGATACCTTCCGCGCCGCTGCGCGCGAACAATTGATCGAATGGGGCAGCCGCAATAACGTCAGCGTCATTGCCCAAGAGGGTGGCGACCCCGCCGCCGTCGCATTCGACGCCGTCAACGCCGGCCGTGCACGCAACACTGGCGTGGTCATGGTCGATACCGCTGGCCGCTTGCCCACCCAGCTGCACCTGATGGAAGAGCTGAAAAAAATCCGCCGCGTCATTGGCAAAGCCGACAGCGCCGCCCCTCACGAAGTCCTGCTCGTGGTCGACGGCAACACCGGCCAAAACGTCCTGGCGCAGATCCGCGCCTTTGACGCCGCCATCAACCTGACGGGTCTGGTCGTCACCAAACTCGACGGCACCGCCAAGGGCGGCACGCTTGCCGCTGTCGCCGCAGGCAGCAACGGCGTGCGTCCCATCCCCGTTTACTGGATCGGCGTAGGCGAGGGCATGGAAGACCTGCAGCCTTTCGTCGCTGACGAGTTCGCAGGCGCGTTGTTGGCCGATTAAACGCCAGCATTGCGTCCGCATCATCCAATGACACAGGGCCGCCGGTCTGCATCGACCGAGCGGCCCTGAAATTTTGAGGCGATGCGGCCATCCAGCCAAAATCGCTTGCTAGATCTTCAAATGAACAAACCCTCCGTTTTACGGGAGGGTTTGTCAGCGATCAGTCGCCGGCTGATCATCCGGCGCCTTTCACCTCACTTCCAAAACGGCTTACTCGCCGCCAACTGATCGAACGCCGCTTGCGCCTCGACAGTCAGCTTTTCCAATCGCGCACTGATCCACCCCAACGCAAACCACGCCTGCGGATGCGTGCCAACGCAGGCCTGGTAATAATCTTTCGCCATCGCCAGGTCATTGATCTCGCCCAACAGATCCTGCACCTGCGCCAACTGCTTGCGATAACTGCGCAGCCGCACTTGCGGCAGCAGCGATTCCGCGAACGCCAGACCATAGCGCAGGCGCTTGCCGCGTTTGCGCAGATCATGGCGTGCCGGAATATCCAGCGCCGCAAAGTTCTTGCCTTGCTCGGCCACCTTGGTGTGCCAACGATGCAAGCGCTTGGTCAGCAGCTTGCGCAACGTAGGCGGTTCGTTGTTCGACGTCATCGGAATGATGAGGGTAGGCGTCGCGCCCGCAGCGGGGGCCGTGCCGTCCAGGCTGAAACTCGGCTCGGGCGCCGTGTCAGAGGGCTCGGCCATGACAGGCAGGGCAGCCGGCTCCGGCGGCTGCACATCCAGACTCCATTCCAGCGTATCCAACAACCAGCCTTGAAAAGCCTTGCCCGACGCAATGCTTTGCGAATCCACATCTGGCGGCGGCACATCAAAACTGATGGCCGGCATCCCGGCGCGTTGCAACAGCGGCGTGACCGTTTCGTTCAACACATCCTGATCGCGGTTTTGCCCGAACGCGGCAAACAGCGTACGCACGCCTTCCAACACGGGGGCGGGCGGCGGCGCAATCCAGCCGTCGAACAAACGCCAGGCCGAGCGCAAACGGCGCATGCCTACCCGCAACTGATGCACGTGTTCCGAGTTGCCGGCAGGATAGATACCCAACGTATCCACCTCTGCCAACACAGCGGCATTGCGAGCAACCTGATCCAGACATTCCCCGGCGATGCGCCCCATCGCCTGAGGCGGTGTCAGGTTGTCATCCAACGCCGCCGGGGCAGCGCCGCACGGCGCCCAAAAGCGCGCAATCGCCTTGCTGCGGCGCTCTTGTAATGTCTCGGCATCGCCCGTGGCATCCTGTTCCGCCAACTCACGCGCCAGGCCGGCGAGCGCATCACCGCGTTCCGACTTGCTGCGCGCATCCAGCACCAGACCATGACGCTGCTGCCAACGCCGCGCTACCGAAAAAATCGCGGCAGGGCGGCCAGACACCAGCTCAAACTCCAGCTCCGAAATCGGCAGCTCCAGCGATCCCGCGCGCAGCACGCCGGTGTCGTAGGCCAACTCGATCGTGCCGTGACGGCTGCGGACCTTGCGCAGCTGGCGCTGCACATCGGTCTCGTAGCGCAGACCCAATTCACCCTTCAACGAGGACAGCGGGCCTTCAAACTCAGTGCCCGCGTAGACTGACAAATCCAGCACCGGACCCGGCCGAGGGTGATTGACCTCGACCCGCGTGATGGCATCCGCACCAGGCATTTTGAGCGTCTGTACCCAATCACGGCCCTCTTGGCGCAGCCGCAGCGCAATACGCGCGCGGGCCAGCTCCCGAGTCGGGGTATCAAAATACAGGGCATGCAGCCGAATGCGCGTGGCATCGCCTTGGCGGACCTCTTGTAAAACTGCCCGGCGCGCAGCGGCGGGGACGTGCAACTTCAATTCTTGTTCTGACATGGTCCGCGATCAGTACTGGGGGAACCGGGCATGTTACCCAATACGACCTAAAATTTGATGACATGTCATAAATAATTCATCAATCAACGCAGCCGGTGCGTTTCATCACGCGCAATGCAGTTGTTTGCTGCGCCAGTCATCCGTACAGTTGCCCATCCCGCCCGTACGAGGCGGCAGGCAATCACGCTCGAGGGGCTAACCGAAAGTGACGTCGAACGCTGAACATCAGGCTGCGGGAGTCGGCCCCGTCCTACGCGCGCTGCGCATTCTGGACGCGTTTTCCTCCGAAGACTGCTATTTGTCCTTGGCCGAAATCAGTGCGCGATGTGCAATGCACAAAACCACCGTCCTGCGTCTGGCGCGCACCCTGGGCAGTGCGCAATACCTGGTCGGCCGCAAAGACGGCGCATGGCGGCTAGGGCCTGCTGCCGGATGGCTGGGCAACCGTTATCAAGCATCCTTTGACCAAGCATTCCATATCGAACCAGTGCTCAATGAGCTGGCTCGCAAAACCGGCGAGAGCGCCGTGTTCTACGCCCACGAGGGCGACAGCCGCATCTGTCTATATCGCATAGACGGGCCGCACGTCGCCCGCGACCACATACGCGTCGGGCAGCGCTTGCCCCTCGCACAAGGCAGCGCCGGCAAAGTCATCCTCGCAGGCCTGGGCGCAGAGGGGCCCGAATACGACCAGATCCGGCGAAATCATTACAGCATCACGCAGGGCGATCGCGACGCCGACGCCATCAGCCTGTCGGTCCCCATCTATGGATCGGGATGGAGCGTGACGGGATCCATCAGCATCATTGCGCACGTCAGCCGCACCACCCGCGAGCAGATCAAAGCCCATGCAGGCCACATGATCCACCTGGGCAATCAGCTGTCCGTAGCACTCGGCGGCAAACAAGTGGTGCGAAAATTGACCGCATGAGGCCTCGCTCGTGCGCGAGGCTCAACATCTATTGAGGAATGCCCTTTATCGTCGTGCGATGCATATAGCGAATCCCGAACGCCTTGTAATTAGGCACCGCGTAATGCATGACACTGCGGTTATCCCACATCAACAGGTCCCCCAACTGCCATACATGCCGATAGACATTATCCGGTTTGGTCGAGTGCGCAAACAGATAGTCCAAAATCGCTTTGCTCTCGTCGCGAGGCAGACCAATGATGTGCGACGTAAAACCCGGATTGACGAACAGCAGTTTCCTGCCTGTCTCCGGATGCGTTTTGATGACAGGATGCACCGCGTTTTTTGATTGCGCCTGGTCGAGCTTGCCCACATATTCCTTGGCATAGCTCGTTTGCAGTACCGCGCTCAATAGCGTGTGCTGTGCCTCCAGCCCCTCCAGCATTTTCTTCATCGGCTCGGACAGCGTCTCATAGGCCTGGTACATATTGGCGAAAATCGTATCGCCGCCCGTGCTCGGTAGCTCTCGCGCATAGAGCAACGAGCCCGTAGGCGGCTCCGGTTGCCAAGACGCATCGGAATGCCAATACGTACCCGCATCCTCTCGCCCCACGGGCCTGCCATCGGCGAGCTTTTTATTCGTAACCTGAAAAATCTGCGGATAGCCTTCCAGATAGTAGCCGGCGAGCGCTGGATTATTCACCGGCCCCTGATCGTAGACATTGCCAAAATGCCGGCTGAAATCGATATGCTGATCAGGCGTGATGTCCTGCTTGCGCAAAAACAAAACACCGCCCGCATCCAGCCATCCTTTACGCAACTGCGCGACATCCGCTGCGGATAGTGGCTGGCTAATATCGACGTCCCGCGCTTCGAATGCAAAATTCGGCGTGGCCATATGAAAAGTAATGCTCAAGATCGGCTCCTCATGCAAACGTGATCGTGGCATTGCACGGTGTGCAGTATCTCTACCGCGCACACCATCGTTTGCATCAAGCCAACTGCCGCAGCAGCCGGCTTGATATGTCGATTCATGCAATGACAGATGCGATGCTACGAGTCAGACAGAGCACCTACAACGCCGTTTCGTGAGACGAAATTTGCGCTGAATAATAATTTTTCTCGCGCTACAGAATCCGCTTGCATGCCTGCGTAAGAAGACCTCCGCTGTTGGCAACCCTTCTGCGCATTCCAGGTTCTCTAGGTTAGTCGTTAACTGCGAACTCGGAGTCTGTCCGAATTTTTCCAGTCATGTGGAATTCAGAGAATCGGTGATTTTTATTGAGATAGATTCACCGTCGCTCACTTAGCACTAAAAAGGAAGAAGCAGATGCGTTGCGATTCATCGACGGCAACAGCTACGGCCAATGCAACCTCGCACTAATTTGGTAAGGTCACAATGAACTTGGAAATAGGACAAAACTCGTCCGAAGACGCTCCAGAGTATCTAGTTCTGAACTGGCGTTATGAGATATATAGCGCATTTGTTAAGGCTAAGAAGCACGCAACATATGTTCTGGATCGACACGCGTTATATGCGGAATTTGAGTCCGCGGTCCGTGAGTGCCAACGGCTCGGCGTCAGTCACATCGTTGTAGAAAATCTAGATAATGTTGGCACGATCTATGCGTTGGTGTCGCTTTTGCTGGAAAACAGAGGCTCCTATAGAGCCGTTTTCAGCTGTGATGAGAAAACTCAATATGCAGCTGCGATCATCAGCCAGGAAGTCTTTTGCGATTATGGGGCTGCCAAGCGCGCTTTGTACACAAAAGATAAGCGCTGGATGAAAAATCTGTTGCGGGATACGGTTCGCATGGCAGACCACTTTTCCGTCGCGACCCACGCATCGCATGGCCGAATAGATTCTCTGCCAAAGGGGTTCGACTTCCCAATAGTGATCAAGCCAGTAAATCGATATGGAAGCTCCGAAACCTATTTGGTCGAAGACATTGAAGCGCTTAATAAGCGACTTAAAGAGTTCAAAAATGATCTAGCTGAGTTCATCTGCGAAGAATTCATATCTGGCCCTGAGTACAACGTCGATGTGGTTTGGAAAAACGGAGATCCGCTCTATTTTTTTGTGGGCGAGTATATCGTTCCGCGGCTATACGGATATGAAAACAGGATTTCAAAAATCACTACCTATCTGCCTCGCGATAAGCATAGCCCTATCTATGATCGTTTCTATGAGGAAATGAGAGCAATAGGTCGAAAGCTGGATATTAGGGACGGCGTTACGCACGCGGAATTCTTTATTAATTCAGATGAAACCGTGTTAGGCGAAATTGCAACTCGCCATGCTGGTGGCGGGATGAGTTATTGCATCCAGGCTGTGCTCGGAGAGGGCTTAATCGAGCTAGGTTTGCGCACAAGGCTAGACTACCTAGAGGGAGCTCCGGCACAAAAGGCAATTCTTGGGGACTATATTGGCTTCATAGATCTGCGACCTCATAAATCTGGGGTAGTGGTCGCGGTTATCTCAGAAGACGAACTGGCCGTTGTCCCTGGGGTTATTAGGCTAGTTTACCGGGTGCGGATGAATCATCACATTGAGGCTTTTGGGCGAGACAGTTGGTGTGTTCTCGCAATTGTGAGTGCTCCGACAAAGGATCTTCTACACGCGAGGATGCAAGAACTTCAAGCTCGATTTTGGTGCAGATTTAAAGATGACTCGATTAATCCTGCCCATATTGGTCTTCAAATGAAGGAGTTTGGATGATTCTCACTGGCAGAAAAATCTGTGAAGAAGTAGAGAAAGGATCAATCGTATTATCCGATTTTGACGAGGCAAGAGTTAATCCGAATAGTTACAACTATCGCCTCGGAAGTGAAATAAAGGTTTTTGATAGCTTTGGAGAGGATGGAGAGTATAGATTTCTAGCCGAAACCATTCCCGAGTCGGGGGTAAGGCTTTTGCCGGGCCGCATGTATTTAGGAGTGACGCAGGAAATTATTGGGTCTGACATTTATGCCATGTCACTGATCGGCCGTAGCTCTATGGGACGTTATGGCTTGTTTCTTCAGGTGTCGGCAAATCTGGGTCATACAACCTCTTGTCATCGATGGACGCTCGAGCTCTACGCTTGTCAGCCTATAACTTTATATCCTGGTATGGATATAGGGCAGGTTTCGTTTTGGCGCAATGATGGCCCGATTCATTGTTACGGAAAAACGTATGCGAAATTCAATGACCCAGTGGAGCGCCTCTGATGATCCTGACTGGGAAGAAAATCGATGCTGAGGTGAGGAGCGGCCGAATCACGATATCTCCGTTTTATGCAGAACGTCTCACTACAAATTCATATGACCTGAAATTAGGCGCAAAGTACCTGGTTTATAAGGACAATCTAATTGATCCGAAACGCGAAGCAGACTACGACTTACTAACTATTCCACCGGAAGGTCTTAAGCTGTCACCAGGAGACTTCGTGTTGGGCGAATCTGCTGAAATCATTGGCAGTGATCATTACGTCCCCCTAATCCATGCGAAATCTGGAACAGCAAGGTGTGGGTTATTTGTTCACGTTACGTCCGACCTTATAGACATTGGTTCGAAGGGTAAGACGACATTCCAGTTATACGCCACGCTTCCCGTAATCGTCTATCCCGGCATGCTAATCGCTCAAGTTAGTTTTTGGATTCCAGAAGGGGAAATAGTACTGTACGAGGGCAAGTATCAAAATTCGCAAGGCCCTCAGCCTTCGAAGACATACCTTGATTTCAAGTGAAATCGGAGAAAAAAGTGTATTTGACGGGGACTGTAATTGCATGTCGAAAAGCACCTGACACAGGGTTAATTATAGAACTAATGGTCAATGGCGGTGTACAGGTTATAGCGTATGAAGGCAGTGAGAGACGGAAGGTTCAAAGCGGGGATTATGTAATTGCCACTGATTTTGGGCACTCATCAAGCAATGGTGCTGCGAGTTGCAAATCACTGAAAACAATCTTTCGAGATTTTGACTCAAAAAATAGAAAAGCAAAAAACTCAACGAATAACTATCGAAACATAAATAAGTTAGAAGCCTTAAGAATTCGCGGCCTAACCATTCAACATTTTCAAAATACACTGGGAACGCAAGGATATCTCCCAGTATCCTCCCCGGCGATCGTAAGTCGCTGGCCCGACGGTAACACAGTACCGTTTCCTATCGACTACTACGGTACGGATGCACGGCTGAGCATAAGCAATATGATTTATCACCAAATCATGGTCATGCATGGCTTTGGAAAAATATATGAAGTGGGAAAATCATTCAGAAATGAAACGCCAAGTCATCCAAATAGATTGGCCGAGTACACGACCTTCGATATATCTCGTGATACTCCTGTACTAGAAACCGTAGAGAAAACGTTCGAAGCCCTAATTCACTCGTTATGTTTGTATTTGGAAAAGCAGGATTTTAAGAATTTATGCCCACCATCCAGATTCCAGTTTGATCGAATAACGTATCGAGAACTATTGAGTCGGTGCGGGCTAGAGAGTATGCCTGGAGCACAATTGCCGCCGCCGGTCCGCGAATATATCGCCAAGAACTTTGAAAGCTATTTATGGGTAACGAATTTCCCTGAATACAGTCGTCCATTCTATGCGCGATCCCGAAACGGTTTTTGCGACGACAGCCAGTTATGGTACCGCGGGAAGGTTTATATAGCAGCTGGCACCGTCGTGGAGGACGACGTGGAATCCTATGTTCCAAAAATGATTGCAAGAAATCACAGGGTCGAAAATTTTGAAGATTATTTAGTGCACGTCAAAAATGGCGTCCCACCTATCAGCCAAATGGCAGTTGGCATAGAGCGCATGCTGGCCACATGGTTTGACGGCATGGACGCCGCGGATTTCTGCTGGTTCCCCCGTTACGGAAAGAACATTTCACTGTAGTTAATAGAGTTGGACAGAAGTATGTCTATATACGAAAATCGCCGTGGATTTTTTTCTGAGGTGGCAAAGCGCATAGGTAGGCATCCAGGAAGTTTGATCGTGCTTACTCATTGTCTGCCAGATCGGCCTGAGCTTTTAGACGCATTGAACGAAATCTGCAACATATCACTTGTTATCGTGGTGCCGTACTCGATCAATCCCACCACGTACGGTTCTATTTCCAGAAAGTATCGTGTAGTCGCTCCAACAATGGAGCAATTGACTACCGCAAACTTTTTGACTGAGCTGATAAGGCCATTCGTTAACCGTCTCGCGACATATATATTAGAGATTGGTGGTTATTTCGCCCGAGAACTCCGTGCTCTTCATGAGGAGTTTGGCAGTTCGATCGTGGGAATCGTAGAGGACACAGAGAATGGTCATCGACGCTATGAAGCGATGATCTCTCTACCTTACCCGGTGGTCTCTGTTGCTAGAAGTCCGCTAAAGCTTGCCGAAGACGCGCTGGTAGGCCCCTCTTGTGTCTTCAGTATCGAGCGCATTCTTCGGAGTCGCGGCACTTTGTTGCAGGGCCGGCGAGTCTTAGTCCTCGGATATGGGAAAGTGGGGAAAGGGACTGCTAAAGCGTTACATGCGAAAGGATGCCATGTTCTCGTTTATGACGTCAGCAGTGTGGCCTCAGTTTTGGCGATGGCGGAGGGGTTTGTTGTTCCAGATAGAAGGGCCGCGCTCGCAACGGCAGACATAGTTTTCGGTTGTTCAGGATTCCGCTCGATCGATATCGCAGACGTTGGTTTTCTACAGGACGGTGTTTTTCTGGCGAGTTGCAGCTCTAAAGTCATTGAATTTCCTGTAGCTGATTTGGCTAAGACTGCTGATAGTCACATTGAGACAGGCAATGTGCATAGCTATGAGGTGGCTGGCCGCACATTGAACCTAGTCGCCGACGGTGCGCCAGTCAATTATCTAGATGACGCAGTAATTGGACCGGTTCTTGCCTTGGTCCAAGCTGAAATGATGTTTGCACTGGAACTGATCATAAATGAAGGAAAAATGCTGGGCTCGAATTTGATCAACGGAGTCGCCGACGGTACGCGCGAAGTGGTCGCCACATTGTGGAGCCGTTGTTTTCGTAATCCTTCGTCTGGAGCGTATGTGTTGTGAGAGTTTTTGATGATATATCGCTCGAATCGGCACGTCGTTCTGTGCATTCTTATCTGTCGCGCGAGCCTATTGAGCGGGCTCGAATTAATGATTGGTGCAAGCGCTTCGCTTCTTTGACGATTGATACTTTGCTGGGTGAGAGGGACACTGTTTTTTGCGTCAGTCCCATGATCGTCGATGCGTCAAACAGCATTGCAATGATCTCAGGATATAGCGAACTGGCAGATCACCGTGGATCGATGCATCCCGTCCATGCTGCTCTTATGACGTTGGGAGCCACTTCCAACATTTCTTACGCGTCGATCCTGAATGTGGGCGTTCGAGCTATTGACGTCAATGTGGAGGTTGGGTGGGTAGATGAAAAATTACGATTTCGAGTTCAACTTGCTTACCCTGTGTGTCTCTCAACAAATAGAGTTATGGATCTAGTGCATCTTGGTGATCCACGATCAGAGTATTTTTACTTTGACAGAGTGCCTCTTTCTCCACGTGCCGAACGCATAAGAATTGCGTTAGATACGGGGAGTATTTGGCAAGGAGAGACGTCGGAGCCTGAGGTATGCAATGTCCCCGTTCAGACGACATGCATGGCATAGATGCGTCGTCTATTGAGTTCCCACTGTCTACTGTATTTGGCGAGATCCTTTATTAGCGCCGTTCTCGTCGTCTACCTCGTAGACCAGGGAATTTCGCTATCAACAATATCATGGGCCAAAGCAACCCAATTGCTTGTGAGCATAGCGTTTAACGTTGTTGGCGGGAAAATCTCCGATCGATTTGGGAGTAGATCGTGTGCTCTCCTGTCATGTTCCTCATCAATCCTATATTTTTTTTTGATGATCGATCCCACGGAGGTCAAGGTCATCATAGGCGAGGCATTGAACGGGCTCGCAATTGCCCTTTATAAGGGAGCTTACGAAGCCTGGTCATTCAAGCTCAAAGCTACAAAAGAGCCCGTAGTTTTTATCCTGTTTCGCAGCAACGAAACCATGTTTGTGGCGATGATGGTCGCGGGAGTGCTAGGCGCTTTCTTTGCCTCGCAAGCTCTTGTTATTAGCATTTCGGTATCGTTGTTAGCCTGCTTCATGTTTGCACTTACGCCGGAGCCACGCGAGAGGTCCGTCCACATAGTTGCATCGACGCGACTACATGTCTCAGCGTCACTGCGGCGATTTGACGTGTACCTATACGTTTTTGCCGCAGGCTTGACGCAGCTCATATATCAATATTGGCCAATTTACCTGATGCAAGCAAGCGGTCACACTTTGAGCCAACAGGAGATCGGCTGGGCATTTGGAGGGTGTATGTGTGCGCAAGCCTTGGTTACTCGATATGTGAGGCAACAAAATTATGTTGGAAAAGAGGCCTTAACTAAGTTCGCAATCGGGTTGCTTCTACTCGCATGTGGCTGTGTTGCAGTGGTGCCTGTTCTATTAGTAGGAAAGGAGGCCGCGGTGGCGTCCTATATTTTCTTTGCTACCGCTGCAGGTCTTTATCTTGGTTTAATCTTTGGAAAAGTTTGTGCGCATTTCAACAGTACAGGACAAGCGGCTCAGCTTATAAGTTGGGTCGACGCAATGGGCCGGAGTGCAGGCGCCGCTTTCTTGGCGCTGCTGGGGGCTTTTGACCAGGAAAGTATAGGCATGGTATGGGCGCTTTTGTTTGGAATCGCCGCATTGGGACATTTATGGCTGCGCTTCGTGCGCGTTGGCAGGGGCCAACAGAGTGCCGAAGGCGGTGATGATCAAGAAAGGAACACATATGGCAGGAGTCTCACTGATGCATAGGACTTCCAGCGTTGGGGCATTTCTTCAATCATGCCCATGAAAAAATCCCTAGGCCTGCTGTCCTCTTGGCGCCCCAAGTTGATTACGCTGGTTTCCAATAACGATGAAGGTGATCGTGCGCATGATCTCAATCATTTGGAGCGAGTTTGGGGAAATGCTTTACAGATCCTGTCATCGGCTCCTGGCGCAAATCATCTCGTTGTGATGGCTGCGTGCTATCTACACGACATTGTAAATTTGCCAAAATCTCATCCCAATCGAAAAAATGCATCATGTCTTTCGGCTGCGAGAGCCAAAGTAGAGCTGGCCATGGCCGGTTTCCCGGCGGAACACCTTGATGCGGTCGCTCATGCAATTGAAGCCCATAGCTTTTCCGCAGGCATATCACCTGAAACTTATGAGGCAGAAATTGTTCAAGATGCCGATAGGCTAGATGCCTTAGGTGCCGTCGGATTAGCTCGAATGTTTCATGTGGGAGGGCAGTTGGGCAGGTGCCTCGCACATGGTGCAGATCCTCTTGGAAAAGACCGATCTCTTGATGATATGCGCTACACGCTCGATCACATTGAAAATAAGCTGCTACGACTACCGGGCACGATGAAAACTCCTCAAGCCCGACGGCTGGCGCAGGGCAGGGCAGAGGTGCTCATTCGATTTCGTGATCAGTTTGTTGCGGAATGGATGGGCATGTAGATCCATTCTAGGATGTTGTTCAAATCATGGGCGGCTACGGTCAGAATTGGTGGCGCTAACTGGATTGATATGACGAAATTTTCACGTTAGCTGCGCAGCTAATCATACGTAAATAGCAAATTTGGAATACCTGCTTGGTACATCCTCTTGCGCATCGAAAGCGGCACCCTTCGCTCGCAAAGTAGAACTTCGCGAGCGAAGGGTTTTCATGGACACGTAGGCGCATGCGATCGCGCTACAAAATCCGTTTCCGTGCCTGCGTAATAATGACCTCCGCGACAATCACCACCGCGAAAATCGCCGCCAGTACCAACGCCACACGGTCCCACTGGAACAGATTCAACGCCGTATCGAGCGCCATCCCGATCCCGCCTGCGCCGACCAAACCGAGCACAGCCGATTCGCGCACATTGATATCCCAACGCAGCAACACAATCGACCAAAATGCCGGCCGGATCTGCGGCCAATAGCCGTACCACAGCACAGCGCTCGAGCTCGCGCCAGTCGCCGTCAACGCCTCCACCGGACCCCGTTGGGCTTCCTCGATTGCCTCGCCCACCAGCTTGCCTACAAACCCGATAGACCGAAACGCAATCGCCAACGTACCCGCCAATGCTCCAGGCCCAAAGATCGCGATAAAAAGCAGCGCCCACACCAGCGAGTTCACCGAACGGCTCGACACCAGAATCAACCGCGCCAACTGATTGATCAGCCGATTCGGCGTCAGATTATTCGCCGCCAGCAAACCCACCGGCACCGCCAATATCACCGACAGAATCGTGCCCAGCGTGGCAATGTGCAGCGTCTCCATCAACGCGGCATGGACACCGTCTGGGTAATACGCCCAATCAATAGGCCACATCCGGCTCAGCAAATCCCCCATCTGCTCCGGTGCGTCATACAGAAACTCGGGGATGACCTCGACACTGCGCAGCGCCTGCACAATCGCCGCCACCACCACCAGATACAACGCAAAGCGCAGCAGCCGCTGCCCCATCGTGTATCGTTGCCACGTGCGCGGGTATCCCGTTGCCGTCAAACTCGTCGCGGAGGTATTCATGCGTCCTCCTGCTGATTCAACGGCTTTCTACCGAGCCCACGCGCCGCACTGAATCGGCGCTGCAAAATCGTATCGAATCCCAAATTATCCAAGAACACCGCACGCACAAACCGCGCCAGCACCTCGCCCAACATAATGATCACAATCAACGTAATCAAAATCGCCGCGACAAAGTCATAATCAAACCGTTGGAACGCCGAGAACAATGTCCCACCGATCCCGCCTGCGCCCACGATCCCGACCATCGTCGAATTACGCAAATTCGAATCGAACTGATACGTCGCAAAACCAATAAACCGCGCAAACACCTGCGGCAACACGCCAAACAAAATCACATTGGCAAACGACGCGCCTGTCGCGCGCACCGCCTCGACCTGCTTGAGTGAGATCTCCTCGATAGACTCGGTAAAGAGCTTTCCAATAAACCCCACCGACGCCACCGCCAACGCCAAAATCCCCGCCAGCGCCCCAAAGCCGACAGCCTTGACGAACAAGATCGCCACAATCACCGGATGCAGCGAACGGCACAACGCCACGATGGCCCGAGCAGGCCACGACGCCCATGACGGCATCAAATTACGCGCACCCAACAACCCGATCGGCAGCGCGATGATGATCCCCAACACCGACGCCAACACCGCGATTTCCAGGCTTTCCGCGAGCCCCTGCCACAGCGTGTCAGGCTGTTGAATATGCGGAGGAAACATCCGCCCCAACAACGTCGCCGCATGGCCCAAGCCATTGTGAAAACGTTCCAGACTGAAATCCAGCTGGCCCGCCGCATACAGCGCATACAAAAAAATCAGCAGTGCGCTGAGCTTCGCCTGCCAAGACATCGCAAACGGACGGCGCTTTACTCCAGCCACGACTCGCCTCCGTAGATCGTCTTCAGCGTCGCGGTATCCAGACCCTGGCCATCACCGTCATACACCACATGGCCGCCCGACATCCCCACGATACGGTTCGCATAACGCCGCGCCAACTCGACATCGTGAATATTCACCAGCACAGGGATGCCGCTGGCATTCCCTTGTTCGGCCAACAGCTCCATGATCTCGACCGAGGTCTTTGGATCCAACGACGACGTCGGCTCATCGGCCAACAGCAACTGCGGCCGCTGCATCAACGCCCGCGCAATCCCCACACGCTGCCGCTGTCCACCCGACAAGGCATCCGCACGCTGATCACCAAAACCACCCAGCCCCACGATATCCAGCAGCTGATACGCGCGCTCAATATCATCCGCCTCGAAACGGCGCATCCAGGCCTTTAGCGCACTGCTATAGCCCAGACGCCCCGTCAGCAGGTTTTCCATCACCGTCAGGCGTTCAACCAGGTTGTATTCCTGGAACACCATGCCAATCCGGCGCCGCGCCTGACGCAGCGCCGTGCCACGAATGCTGGCGAGATTGACCGTGCCCGCTTCGGTCTGCAACACGATCTCGCCGCGCGTCGGATCGATCAGCCGATTGATACAACGCAACAGCGTGCTCTTGCCCGTCCCCGACGGCCCGATGATGGCCGTCAGGCCCTGACCCTGCACATGCAGGTCTATCCCTTTCAGGACGGGTTGGCCGGCCCGGTACTCTTTCACCAGGCCGGTAATGCGTAAAGACGTCGACATACTTACTGTTTGCCTTTGCTCTTGGCGGCTTCTTTATCGTAGGCAGCGCGGTTAAAGCTCTCGCCACCGGCCTCCGCGACCTGGCGCACGATGGCCCAGTCTTTCTGATACGTGACCGGATAGAAACGATCCGCGTCGTCGAATGCCTTTTTCATTTCATCGGGGAACCGATAGTCGTAGAAGCACTTCAGCATCTTGTCGCGGAACTTCGGTTCCAAGTCATGCGCGTAC
Source organism: Bordetella tumbae (assembly GCF_054780995.1). Classification (NCBI taxonomy): domain Bacteria; kingdom Pseudomonadati; phylum Pseudomonadota; class Betaproteobacteria; order Burkholderiales; family Alcaligenaceae; genus Bordetella; species Bordetella tumbae. The sequence continues at coordinate 1,421 of NZ_BAAGVG010000022.1, read as the reverse complement.
GAAAATGACGAGGTCGGGAATTTCTCGCTGGTGTAGATGATGCGGAAGTCTTCTTCCTTGACCTGGCCACGTTGCGCCATGCGATGGAACACATCCGACGCGACGGCGGCGGCATCATAGTCGCCCGAGTTCACGCCCATCACCGATTGATCATGTTTGCCCGAGAAGATGACCTTGTAGTCCTTGTCCGGCGTCAGGCCTTCCTTGGGGAACAAAGCGACAGGCGCCATGTGGCCCGAGTTCGACGACGGCGAGGTGTGGGCGAGTTTCTTGCCCTTTAGATCCGACAGCTTTTGATAGGGGCTGTCTTTCTTGACGATGACGATCAGGTTGTAGCCCTGGAAACCATCGGCGTAGCCCTTGACGGCAAACGGCACTGCGCCAGCGATGTTCACGGCGAATGCAGTCGGGCCAGTCGAAAAACCGCCTACGTGCAGACGTCCCGAGCGCATGGCTTCGATCTCGGCGGCGTTGCTTTGCACTTGATAGAACACCACGCGTTTGCCCGTGCACTCGGCCAGGTAGTCGGTGAACGGCTTGAAGATATTCGCGTAGACCGCGGGGTCCTCGACCGGGGTGTAGGTGAACACCAGCGTGGACGGGGTCTTTTGTTTGGAAGCATCCGTGGGCGTGTCCGCGACGAGATCTTTATTCGCGTCGCAATACATCTGGTCCAGGTCGCCGCGGTTCGAGCAGTTGTCGGCGTCAGCCGCGTAGGCGGCGTGAGTGCCAAAGATCAAGGCCGCCGCGGCAGCCGTACGCAACAGGCGCAGAGCGTGCATGGTGATGTCTCCTGTGTATGTGTCTTGAAATATTGCTGTAGTGAGACATTCAAACACAAAAAAACGAACCTGATCAGCCGGGAAATCACCTACGTTTATTTGCGAAAATTGTTCGGGTGTTTTCGTTTTGTTCGGTTTTTGTTGTTTTGGGAGGTTGGTTGGAATTACTCGGGCCACCAACTCAAATTGAGGTTCAGGGTAACTCCCTATTCGAATTTGAAATATTTAGATTCATTATTGGAAAAAAATTACAGTTGACGCAGCGCGCTTTGGGAGGAGCTATGGCCAAGAACGCCCCAGTTGGAGACAACTCTCGTCGCGGTGCCGTGCGCGATCGTTCACAAGTCCACAATCCGAAGACGGATTCCTGGACTAAACGTGATGCAGCTACTGGCCGCTTTATGGATCAGAAGGCTGATGGTAAGCCGTTCAAAGGGGTCCGTAAGGAAGGCAAGGGGTAAGCCTAGCTTGATCACAGTTCGTTCATCCGCTCCGGCTTCCCCTTGTCATGCGATATAAGTCGTCGAATGGCCTTGTTTGGTTATGCATCTTGTTGTTCGTAGCGATGCTTGGTTAGCGTCCGGGCAACCCATCTTGATACGTTAGGGCGTATCGATGAGCATAAGTCTCCATTTATAT
>NZ_BAAGVG010000021.1:0-142462 GCF_054780995.1 Bordetella tumbae | reverse complement strand
ATAGTCGTAAGTGTTCCTGGCTAGGGTCAATGACCCTATCTACGTGTCCACTTACATTAGACCAGGACAAGCAGGGGCCTCGGCCCGCTTCGCGGGCTAAATCGCGGCTCAACGGCCCGGCGGGGCTTTTACACGCCGACCTCCTGCTGGCAATGTCTGCCATTGACGGATGTTTGTACGCTTCTCGTTGTTGAGCAGACTCCGTTGATTTGTGTCAGTTTGGCCACATGACATGAACCTGCCTATCGCATTGGCAAAGACAGCTTCAAAAAACAGCTGATGGCCCTCAGCCCTCGTTGCATTCTCCCATCGTGAGTCCCTGTCGCGTGCCTGGGCGTGGTGCCGGGCCGTTGAGCACGGATTTAGTCCGCGCAGCGGACCGAGGCCCCTGCTCATGGGCCGAGTCCGTGCGATAGGCCCGGCGCCACGCCCAGGCACGCGACAGGGACGCCTTCAGAGAGACAATCACGAACAGCAAACGCCTACAACACCAACAGCGATAAAAAAAATGCCCCCACGCTGCGCCTTCGGCTTGCTGCCCCCGAGGGGGCGTTTTTATCTTGAGGCGACCCGGCGATAAAAAAATGCCCAGTCAGGGCTTAACCGACTGGCATTGCAGCGTGGGGTTTTTTTTAGTGTTTAATCCCATGCTCGCGTGCTGCTTTCAATGAGCAGCGTTGCCGGATATCGCTCGTTGTGAACAGTGAGGCGCCTGGGAGTATGGGATGAGAATAAGCAGTGTGGTGCTGTCAGCAATGACGCTATTGGCTGCCGGCAGTGCGCAGGCCGATGCGTTGGATGCGTTCTACAGCAACCCCGTTTATCGAGCCGGTGCGAGCGAGACCTCTTGCGAGACGTTTCCGCAAGGCATTCCGCAGCGTTTGAACGACACGGACACGCGTGCGCATGCCAGGGTAATTTTGAACGGCGGCGGCGCGATTGTCGTGACGCAAGGCGCAGATGGCATTCCCCGCAGCCACTATTTCTATTTGAAGAAAGCCAGTTGCGACTGGCTCGAGCTGCAGGTGAAAGAGGGCAGTGATCCTGATGCTTTCGCCGCCGGGCTTGCTGCGAAATACGATTCGCGCATTCATTTTCAGAGCGCACATGCCGAGCGGATGGTGCGTGATTACCGCGTCGATTGTGCACCCACGAGGGCGCGCCGCTACGTGCCGCTGATCAACGTGCTGTACTACAGCTTGTCCACGATGAGCCGGCCGGATCTTTGGCTGGAGCTGAATGTCGAAGACCACGATGGCGAGATTCAATTCGTCAACGTGATTCGCAATGCAAAGCGGCAGGACAACGAGCGCGTCGAGTTTCAGCGTTCGAGTTTGCGTATCGACACAGCCGGCAACATGTCGCGGCCTAGCAATGCCACGCAAAATATATTTGACCAATTATGTGCGGGCTTTGATGGCCCGTACTGGCGCAGCAAGCATTCTGGCTGAGTGCTTGTGCAGTGCCAGTGCCAGTGCCAGTGCAAGAGCCTGTGCCAGCGCGGCCAGTCGCATCGCTGGCGCCAGCACTTGAGCTATTCGCAGAGGAACGCGACGGCGGCTGGAAATGAATTAGGTGCTGAAGCGAGGCCCAGATATTTACGGAGTGATGCTGAGACCCATGCGCCGCGCATGTGCCGCCTTGGCACCTGATAGCAATGCCTGCACCAAGCGGTTTTCCTGATCGGATTGCCGGCAGACGAAAGCCATCTGCCTCGCTGGCCCGCGTTTCCCTAGCGATAGCACGCGTACTGGATGTACCGCATATACCTGCGGTCCGGGGTCCGGCAGAACCGATACCCCGAGTCCCTCGGACACAAGGGCAGTCAATGCGGCCAAGGACTGCAGTTCCAGCCGGCAGCGCGCGTGGGGAGCGTGCTGGGCGACATAGCGCGCTGCCAACCCGCCGCCGATCGTGGTTTTGTCAAAGCGGATCCATTCGTGTTGATGCATCAGCTCACTCAAGGTTTCTTCGGTGGAATCCGGCGGTGCAATGGCGACCAAAGGCTCTTGGAATAACGGCGTCCAGGCCAGGCGGCGTGAACCGCCCGATTCGGGTTGAGTCACGACCGCTGCGTCCAACTCGCCGGTTTTGAGTTTTTCTACGAGTTCGACAACGCGTCCACGCACCAGACGCACATCCAGCTGGGGATAATGCTCTCGCACCCAACGCAACATCGGAGGCAGCAGCGTGACCTGCAATGGCTCGATGATACCTAGGCGTACGGTGCCTGATACGGTGGGCGAACTGCGGCGGCGCAGCGCATCCAGCTTGGCGAACGTTTCGCGCAATACCTCGTCGACCTCTTCGGCAAACGCATTGGGCCGCGCCTGCAGGGCAGAGCGGTCAAACAACGGCTGGCCAAAATATTCCTCCATCTGCTTCATCTGCAGGCTGACCGCGCTGGGCGACAGGTTCATATCCGCCGCCGCTGCCGCAAAACTGCCGCCGCGCAGCACCGCGCCCAGCGTGCGAAAGGCTTCGATCTTCATGAGAAATACTCACTTAGCGGATTAATATTCCTCACTTTATATCATCAGTCGGCTAGCCTAGTATCTGGAGCCTGGGCCCGCACATCTTTGCGCAGACGGACTCGGCCTGAGGCCAGGCGTGCGACACCACGGCATTAGTGGATGCATGGCGGTGCTGTAATCGAGTCCCGTTGTATTGTGAGGGGCCTTCCGGACCTGGTGGCAATGCCGCTTTTGATGACTGACTTGGATGATCACAATGAGAAGCAAACTTTTCGTCCCGGCCTCGCGGCCCGAGCTATACGCCAAGGCCTTGGCTGGGCAGGCGGATTCCTTGTCGTTTGACCTGGAAGACTCGGTCGCGGCCGATCGCAAAGACGAGGCCCGGCAGCAGTTGGCGCAATGGCTCGCCTCGCCGGAGGCGCAGGCCACGGAAAAAACGCTGATCGTGCGGGTCAATGCCATGGATACGCCGTACTTTCTCGCGGATGTGCAGGCCGTGGCGCGTCCGGGACTGCATATGCTGAACTTGCCCAAGGCCGAGGACGTGGAGCAGATCCGCGAAGCCGCACGCGTGCTGGCCGAGGCTGAAAGCGCCAATGGTGTGACACGGCCAATTCGTCTGCTGCTCAATATCGAATCGCCGCGTGCGTTGCGCTGCGCGGCCGATCTGGCCGCCGCCGATTCGCGCGTGGCGGGGCTGCAATTGGGCTTGGGCGATCTGTTCGAGCCACTGGGGATCGCGCGGCGCGAGCCCAGCGCGGTCAAGCAGGCCATGTTTTCGCTGCGGCTGGCGGCGGGGGAGGCAGGCGTGTTTGCCTATGATTCGGCCTTTGCCGACATTCGCGATGCCGAAGGCTTTCAGGCCGAGGCCGAGTTAGCGCGTCGCTTGGGATTTTTAGGCAAAAGCTGCATTCATCCCAGTCAGGTCGCCTTGGCGAACACGGCGTTCCGCCCGAGCGACGAGGAAATCGCCCATGCGGTACGTGTGGTCGAGGCCGCGCGCGATGCCGACGCTCGCGGCGTCGGCGCTTATGTGGTCGATGGAAAAATGATCGATCCCCCATTCGTACGACGTGCCGAGGCGATTGTGGAAACGGCAAAACGTTCGGGCTTGCTGCCGTCGTGAAAACGACTGACGACATGGTATTCGCAGCCTAGCGCTGCGACCCTTTCCTCCTCGATATGAATACCGAAGTTTCCCGGAGCACTGGATGACTTTATCTACCCCTGATTCCGTGGCGCCACAAGGCCAAGGCCCATTGCATGGTGTCCGCGTACTCGACCTCAGCGCCTATATCGCAGGCCCCTATGGCTGCTCGCTGCTGGCTGACCAAGGCGCCGACGTCGTCAAAATCGAGCCTCCCGTTGGCGACAACCTGCGTAAATATCCATCGTCCCTCGAATCCGAGAGCCGCGCATTTCTAGGCGTCAATCGCAGCAAACGGGGCCTGGCTCTGGATTTGAAACAGCCCGAGGCTCAACAAGTCCTGCGCGATCTGGCCAGCCGCGCGGATGTTCTGGTGCATAACTTTCGTCCCAGCGTGCCGGTTCGATTAGGCATTGCATACGAACAATTGCAGGAAATCAATCCGCGCCTGATCTATTGCGCGGTGACGGGTTACGGAGATACCGGCCCTTTGAAAGACAAGGCGGGCTACGATCAGGTCCTGCAGACCATGACAGGCATGTGCGCGATGCAAGGCAAGGCCGACGGCCCGCCCGAGATCCTGTACGGCTCCGTCGTGGATTACTACGCGGCGGCGCTGGTGGCCTCCGGTGTTTCGTCTGCCCTGTACGAGCGTGAACGCAGCGGACGTGGACAATACGTGGGTGTGTCATTGTTGCGCAGTGCCTTGACCATGCAGTCTGCCCGCATGATCTGGGCAGAAGACGAACCTCGCGAGGTCGGGCGCGACATGCGCTCGGGTGGTATCACCGGTCTGCATCCCACGCGCGAGGGTTATCTGTATATCTCCGCAAACACGCCGCATTTCTGGGCGGCATTGTGCGCGAAAACCGGTCTGGACGAATTGGCTGCGAACCCGCGCTATGACTCGGTGCGTAAACGCGCTGAACACCGCGACGAGATCGTGCCGCGTCTGCACGAGGCCTTGCAGGCGCGCAGTGCGTTCGAGTGGGAAGCCCTGTTCGGCGAAGAGGTGCCGTGCGCCGCTGCCCGCACTATCGAAGACATGTTCGATTTTCCGCAGGTGCAGGCCGAAGGCATGGTGGCGAACTACGAACATCCGGTGGTAGGGAATTACCGCGGATTTGCGAATCCGATCAAGTATGGCCGCACGCCGGGCCCTGCACCGTTTGCGGCACCAGCCTTTAGTCAACACGCTGACGATGTGTTGGCGGAGTTGGAGCTATCGTCCGAACAGATTGCCGCATTGAAAGCGCAACGGGCAGTGCTCTGAGGAGCTTGATCGCGGACGATTAGTCAACATAACGGAACAATGTTCCCATTTTTATGGAACGACGCGCAGAAATTGAACACGTAAAATGACTGGGTCAAACGCCATATAGAGGTCCGCGTGCAACCCGTCATTTCCGTGCAAGGCCTATCCAAGACCTACGCGTCAGGGCATCAGGCCTTGAAAAACATCAACCTGGACATCCAGCGTGGCGAGATATTTGCCTTGTTGGGGCCCAATGGCGCAGGCAAGACCACGCTGATCAGCATCCTGTGCGGCATCGTGACGCCGGGGCAGGGGCGTGTACTGGCCGATGGCCACGACATCGTGACCGACTATCGTGCGGCGCGTGCGCGCATCGGGCTCGTGCCGCAGGAAATTTCCACGGACGCGTTTGAAAACGTCTGGAATACGGTGACCTTTAGCCGCGGCCTGTTCGGCAAGCCGGCCAATCCGGACTATATCGAAAAGATCCTGCGCGACCTGTCTCTGTGGGAAAAAAAGGATACGCGCATCATGGCGTTGTCAGGCGGCATGAAACGTCGCGTGATGATCGCCAAAGCGCTATCGCACGAGCCCGATATCCTGTTTCTGGATGAGCCGACTGCCGGTGTCGACGTGGAGTTGCGTCGAGGCATGTGGGACATGGTGCGACGCCTGCGCCAGAGCGGCGTCACGATCATCCTGACCACGCACTACATTGAAGAAGCCCAGGAAATGGCCGACCGTGTCGGCGTGATCCGCAAGGGCGAGATCATCGTGGTCGAGGAAACCCAGACGTTGATGAAAAAACTGGGCAAGCGGCAATTGACCTTGACGCTGAAAAACGCGCTGCCGGCTGTTCCACCGGCACTCGCGGCCTACGGCCTGGAGCTCATTGGCGATGGCTATCAGCTGGTCTATACCTACGACAATCAGCACGAAGGCGGAGAGATCGCCCGCTTGCTGCGCCAATTGGATGAGTCCGGAATCGAGTTCACCGATCTGAGTTCATCCGAAAGCTCTCTGGAAGACATCTTTGTGAGCTTGGTGAACGCATGACGTTGGCGTTTTGCTCTCTGCCCATGAATGCCGAGGCTATTCGAGGTAAACAATGAATTTTTACGCTATTCGAGCCATCTATTTATTTGAAATGGCCCGCGCACGCCGCACGCTCATGCAGAGTGTGGCATCGCCTGTGGTATCTACCGCGCTGTATTTCGTCGTGTTCGGCTCGGCCATCGGTTCGCATATGGTCGAGATCGAGGGCGTCAGCTACGGGGCGTTTATCGTGCCAGGCATGATCATGCTGTCGCTGCTGACGCAGAGCGTGGCCAACGCGTCGTTCGGGATCTATATGCCGCGTTTTTCCGGCACGATCTATGAAATCCATTCCGCGCCGATTTCCTACATCGAGATCGTGATCGGCTACGTGGGGGCAGCCGCGAGCAAGTCCGTCATCTTGGGGCTGATCACACTGGCCGTAGCACGCCTGTTTGTCGAGTTCCACATCCAGCATCCACTCTGGATGATAGGCTTTCTGATCCTGACGTCGGTGACCTTCAGCCTGTTTGGTTTCATCATCGGTGTCTGGGCCGACGGATTTGAAAAACTGCAGATCATCCCGCTGATGATCATCACACCGCTGACGTTTTTGGGCGGCACGTTTTATTCCATCAACATGCTGCCGCCCATCTGGCAGACGTTGAGCCTATTCAATCCGGTCGTCTATCTCGTCAGCGGGTTCCGCTGGAGTTTTTACGGCGTATCGGATGTCAGCGTATCCATCAGCCTGGGCATGACCGTGGTGTTCCTGGTCGTGTGCTTGATCGCAGTGCGATGGATATTCCTGACGGGGTATCGTTTGAAGACCTAATTCAAAGGAGGCGGCACATCATGGTATGGGATAAGGTTCAGGCATTGGTGTTTGATGTTTTTGGCACGGTCGTGGATTGGCGCAATGGCGTTGCGCGCGAGGCCGAACCATTCTTGGCGAAGTATGGGCAGGGGGGCGTACAACCCCTCGCGTTGGCAGACGCATGGCGTCGCCAGTACTCGCCCTCCATGGAGGCCGTGCGCAGCGGTCAGCGGCCGTTTGTCCGCCTGGATGTGTTGCATCGTGAGAATCTGGAAAAGGCGCTGCGCGAATTGGGCATGAATCCTGACGGGATCCCGCCGGCAGAGTTGGATGCGCTGAATCTCGCCTGGCATCGCCTGGATCCGTGGCCCGATTCGGTCGCGGGCCTGACGCGCCTGAAAACGCGCTATATCATTGCGCCGCTATCGAATGGCAATATCCGGCTGATGCTGGATATGGCGAAACGCGCCGGCCTGCCATGGGATGCGATTCTGGGCGCAGAGGTCGCGCAGGCTTACAAGCCTACGCCCGAAGCCTATCTGCGCACTGCTGATGTGTTGGGCCTGGCACCCGACCAGATGTGCCTGGTCGCCGCGCATAACAACGATCTGGCCGCGGCGCGTAAATGCGGTTTGAAAACGGCGTTCGTGCTTCGCCCGACCGAGCATGGGCCGGATCAAAAGACGGATCTGGCGGCTGAGCAGGACTGGGATGCGGTGGCTGACGATCTCGGACAGCTGGCGGATCGATTGGTGGGCTGAGCTAGGTCTGAACTTTGCGTTGCGTTGCGTTGCGTTGCGTGGGGCTGGGCGGGGTCTGAGTTCTATTCGACGTCGATGCGGGGCAGTGACCGTGTTGGCGCTTCACGTGGCCGGTCGGCCGCCTGCGCGGCCGACACCGCTTCGTTCGTCTCGTACGGCCCCTTCGGGCCTCCCTTCGACTTCCACTCGCTCGGCCACGAGGCGCGCCAACACGGTCACTGCCCCGCATCGACTCGCAGCATCTCTGATTCCCTCGCCGCTTGCACGGGTGGTTTTCTTAGGCTTCGTAGGAACTGGTTTTTGCAAGGATGAAGATCTTGCAGGGTTGCTATTCATTGACGCCTACGGGCGCGCCAATGAATAGCGTTTGGGATCTGCATGCGAAGGCTTTGGCATCGGAGATAAACAGAAGATCTCTCGAGCTACGATTTCGTTATCCCTAGAGATGAGCTACGCACCATCATCGCATGCATCAACTCTAGCCAAGCAGATCTTCCAACCAAGCACCACGCCACCCCGTCGCATGCCCGGACCCATCGCGATTCGCGTGTGTCAGGGCACACACGAATCGGAACACCGCAAAATCTTCCTCTTTGCCCCCCGATCGATTTACGGCGCAGGATTAGGATGCTGCGTGTGAATCGCGTCGATGGCTTTGAGGATATCGTCGGACAGCGTCACATCGACGCTGTCGATGTTTTCCTTGAGCTGTTCCAGCGTTGTCGCACCGATCAGGTTGCTGGCGACAGAGCGTTGCTGGTTCACCCAGGCCAGCGCCAGATGCGTGGGCGACAGGCCGTGATCACGCGCCAGCTTCACGTATTGTTCGGTCGCTGCGTCGGTCTGCGGATTGCTGTAGCGCGTAAAACGCGTGAACAGCGTGAGTCGGGCGCCTTCGGGGCGTGCGCCATTCAGGTATTTGCCCGAGAGCACACCCATCGCTAACGGTGAATAGGCCAGCAGGCTCACTTGTTCCAGATGACTGAATTCGGACAAGCCGGTTTCGTAGACGCGATTGAGCAGACTGTATGGGTTCTGAATCGTGGCGATGCGAGGCAGACCCTGGTTTTCAGAATGCTTTAGAAACTGTGCGACGCCCCATGGCGTTTCGTTCGATACACCGATGTGGCGGACTTTGCCCGCGCGTACGAAGTCCTGCAGGACTTCCAGTGTTTCTTGAACCGGCACGGTGTAATCGTCGTCGATCCACGGATAGTCGCGTCCGAACGTGGCTGTGGTGCGATCTGGCCAGTGCAGTTGATACAGATCCAGATAGTCCGTCTGCAGGCGTTTCAGGCTGGCGTCCAGGGCCTCGGTCAGGTTCTTGCGATCCAGGTTGGTCTTGCCGTTGCGGATGTGTCCGGGGCGTTTCGGGTCGCGGACCGGGCCTGCCGCCTTGCTGGCCAGCACAATGTCCTGACGGCGTTTCGTTTTGGCCAGCCAGGTGCCGATATAGGTTTCAGTGCGGCCTTGGGTTTCGGGCTTGGGCGGCACGGGATACATCTCGGCGGTGTCGACGAGATTGACGCCGCGCGATAGTGCGTAATCCAGCTGTTCATGGGCTTCGGCTTCGCTGTTTTGCTCGCCCCAAGTCATCGTGCCCAGGCCAATCAGACTGACTTCGGTATCGGTGCGGCCAAGTTTGCGGTATTTCAAGAGAGGGCTCCGAGTGAGGAAAGGAAACGCGTCTGATGTTACTCCTCTGAGCTGAAGGAGTGATTAAATAGGAGGGCATGAGCTAATGCTCTCCGGCAGGGGCAACGCGCTGGCGTGACGGAGAGTCCCTTGCATCGATCGATGCGCGTTGCCGCGTTGTACCGGCCGGCATACTTCAGGAGTACGAATGAAACCTCGCGTGAGTTTTATCACTTTGGGTGTGGACGATCTGGATCGTGCGATACAGTTTTATCGCGATGGTCTGGGGCTCGAGACGCCGGGTATTATCGGCACGGAATTCGAATACGGCGCCGTCGCGTTTTTTGACATGCAACCGGGTCTGAAGCTGGCGCTATGGCCTCGTGCCAGCCTGGCGCACGATACGCAGGTGCCACAGGGCCCTCGCAGCGCCACAGAGTTTTCGTTGGCCCATAACGTTGCCGACAAGGCCGAAGTCGATCAGGTCATGCAGCAGGCCCGCGAGGCGGGCGCTCAGATCGTTAAAGTCGCAGGCGACACATTCTGGGGCGGATACGCGGGGTATTTTCAAGACCCGGATGGCCATCTTTGGGAAGTCGTCTGGAATCCTGAGTTCTTGCCACAGGACTGAACCGGTTTGCTGCTATAACTCCCACTCGAGCAACCCGCAGGAGCATGGCTATGTGCCGCTGGATGGCTTATTCCGGTGATCCCTTGCAGCTGGATCTGGTGATTTTCAAAGCGCAGCATTCGCTGATCGATCAGAGCCTGCATTCGCGTCTGGGGGCGACCACGACGAATGGGGATGGTTTTGGCGTGGGCTGGTATGGCCCCGATCCCGATGAGGCGCCATTTCGCTATCGCAGTATTCATCCCGCCTGGAACGATCGCAATCTGCGAGAGGCCGCGCGCGCGATCAGGGCGCCGTTATTTGTCGCCCACATTCGTGCGGCAACGGATACGCCTGCCCAGGAAACCAACTGCCATCCGTTTCGCCATGACCGCTGGTTGTTTGTGCACAATGGGTCGATCAGGGATTATCCCGTGCTGCGGCGCGAGCTGCTGATGCAGGTGGATCCGCGCTACTTTCTCTCACTGGAGGGGTCGACGGATTCGGAGGTCATGTTCTTGTTGGCGTTGACCTTCGGTCTGGAAAAAGACCCCCTGCCTGCGTTGGAACGGATGGCCGCCGCGGTGGAAGACGCCGGCCACCGGCACGGCGTGGCGCATCCGTTGAATATGACCATCTGCGCGCTGGATGGTGAGCGCCTGATTGCAGTGCGATATTCGAGCGAGGCCAACTCGCGTACGCTGTTTCATAACAACGACGTGCGCCATTTGAAACAGCTGTATCCCGACGAGCCTCGCATTGCTGCACTCGGAGACGACACCTATATGCTGTTGTCCGAGCCGTTGACCGAACTGCCCGGCGTCTGGCAAGAAGTCCCCGAGGCCACGGCCATCATTGCGCACAAAGGGGACGTACAGTATTTCCCCTTTGTGCCGGGCGGCTTATAGAAGCGGCGCGTGCATCGCACCACAATCCCCGAGCATCGTTCGTTGCAACGGGATAGGCAACATGGTGCGAAGCGCAACGGCTGGCATCCGGTCAAGTTCGGGACCCGCTGCGCAGGACCCGATTGGATCAGGCCGCGCTCTGATTCTTGCTCATTTCAGAAAACGCCGCGCGCATTGCCTCCTGGATCTGTTCAGGGGTCAGATCCTGTTTATGCGTCGCAATCGACCAGCGATGTCCGATGGGATCGGTGAGCTGCCCATAGCGATCCCCCCAGAACATATCCGTCGCCGGCATGGTGACCTTTGCGCCGGCGGCTTCGGCTTGCGCCATGGCGGCATCGACGTCTTCGACATAGATATGCAGATACACCGGCGAGTCCTGCAGCCCTTTGGGGCTCATGGCGCCGCATTCGGAAAACGCGTCGGCCAGCATGATTTTGGAGTCTCCGATTTGCACCATCGCGTGCATGATCCTGCCGTCCGGGCCCGGCAGGCGGGCCAGCTCGACCGCATTGAAAGCCTTGACATAGAAAGCGATGGCTTCGGCTGCCCCCTCGCAAATCAGGTGAGGGGTCACGGTATGCATGCCTTCGGGAATGGGTTTGACAGTGGCCATGGCAGGCTCCTGAAAGGTGCCCCTGCCGGGTTGGCAGGGTTCTATCCCTACGACGAATGATAGACATCCAGATCGACAAACTGCGTGACTTTTTTTATCCAATTGCCGCTGGCAGGGCCGAGAGGGGTGGGCTGGCGGCCTGTAACACCCGGATGTATTCCCCGGGGGCCAGGGCCGCGTCTTGAGGGCAGGGCGTGAGCGTCGCGTTAATCGACACTGGCACCTGATTTTTTGACGACCTCCGCCCAGCGCGGGATTTCCGTCGCCATCAGATCGCGCAGTTGTTCCGGGCTGCTGCCGACCAGTTCCATCCCCATGGTTTTACCCAGTTTTTCCTGGACGTCGGGTTCTTTCAGAATGGCGGCGATTTCCTGGGACAGGCGGTCAACGATGGGCTTGGGCGTGCCTTTGGGGGCGTACACCGCTTGCCATGACGCCATCTGGAATCCTTTCACCCCGGCTTCTTCCATGGTGGGCGTATCCGGGGCCAGCGCGATGCGTTTTGGCGTGGTCACCGCCAGCAGTTTGAGTTTGCCGTTCTGCAGCAAGGGCAGGGCGGCCGTCATCTGGTCGAACATGAACGTCACCGCGCCTGCGGACACATCCACCATGGCAGGCGGAGTGCCTTTATAGGGCACGTGGGTGAGCGGCACACCAATCGTGTCTGCGAACAGTTCACCCGCCAAATGAGTCGACGTGCCCTGTCCGGACGAGGCAAAGGTACGCTTGGTCGGATCGCGTTTGAGCAGCGCGATCAAATCTGCGACAGAATTCACGCCCAGGTTGGGATCCACCAGCAACACGTTGGGCAACGTGGCGACCAGCGATACCGGCTCGAAGTCTTTGACCGGGTCGTAGCGCAGGTTTTTGTACAGGCTGGCATTGATGGCGTGCGTGCTGATGGTGCCGCCAAACAAGGTGTAGCCGTCGGGCGTGGCCTTGGCGACGTAGCTCGCGCCGATACCGCCTGCCGCACCGGGTTTGTTTTCCACGATCACGTTCTGTTTCAAGCGCTCGGCGAGTTTCTGTGCCAACAGGCGGCCCACGACATCGGTGGAACCGCCGACGGTAAAGGGCACGACATACGAAATCGGTTTCTCGGTCGGCCAGTCCGCGGCTTGCGCGGGCAGACCGCAAGTGGCCAGGGCGGCCGCGGCCAGTGTTAACACTAGATGACGGCGTCGGGTGAGGTTCATCGTTGTCTCCGTAATGGTTTTATTGGTCAAGTGTGCGTGCCGTCGAGTGGGATGATCGGCACTGGCCGAGCGTTCGGCGTGGAAACTGCGTGCTTGCTAGGTCAATGCTGCTGCTTGTCGCTGCCTGTGCCGGGTCCCATGGAAATACGGGACAGGCATGGCGTGAGGCTTTTATTGTTGTTGTTGCTGCTGGCAGGACATTGAGGGGTCTTGCAAGGCCTGCTGGCTGTCATCGCAATCTCGACAACCAGCAGACCGGCGACGGGCTTTAACGCCCGTTTTTCGTACGCCAGGCGGCGAATTGTTCGCGGGTTTGCGGATCGGTGGGCGGGTACAGGCCCAGGATGCTGCGGCCGCCCTGGACTTCGCTGGTGACGAAGTCTTCGAACGCCGTCATTTCATGGGCTTCCCGAGCGATGTCGTCGGCGATGTCCGCTGGGATGATGACCACGCCTTCGCCGTCACCGACCACGATGTCGCCAGGGAACACGGCCACGTCGCCGCAGCCGATCGGCGCATTGATATCCAGGGCTTGGTGCAGCGTCAGGTTCGTCGGGGCTGAAGGACGGTTGTGATAGGCCGGGATATCCAGATTGGCGATCTCGGGCGAGTCGCGGAAACCGCCATCGGTCACGACACCCGCTACGCCGCGTTTCATCAGGCGCGTCACGAGGATAGAGCCTGCCGAGGCGGCGCGCGCGTCTTTACGGCTATCGATCACCATCACCGAGCCCTCGGGGCAGGTTTCCACGGCCACGCGTTGCGGATGGCCGCGGTCTTCAAACACTTTGATGGTGTTCAGGTCTTCGCGTGCGGGGATGTAGCGCAGCGTAAAGGCCGGGCCGACCATGTTGGGCAGTTTGGGGTTCAACGGATGCACGTCCTGGATGAACTGATTGCGCAGACCACGCTTGAAAAGCGCGGTGCACAAGGTGGCGGTGCTGACGCCCTGCAGGATGCTGCGGGTGGTATCGGATAGGGTGGTCATTGCTGTCTCTAGAGTTATCAGGTCAGACTTATAAAGTCGGGCACGAGAGCTGTGAGGTCGTTACGATGGAGGCAACGGGCCTCAACAGCAGGGGCAGGCACAATCAGAAAATGCTGGGCTCGGGCACCGGTTCGCCAAAGCTCGTTTCCAGGAAATCAAAATCGCAGCCGTCGTTGGCTTGCAGGATGTGCTTGGAATACATCCAGCCGTAGCCTCGTTCGTAGCGCTTGGGCGGGGGTGTCCAGGCTGTACGGCGGGCTGCCATTTCCTCATCGCTGATGTTCAAATGAATCGTGCGGTTCGGCACGTCCACCGTGATCAGGTCGCCCGTGCGCACCAGGGCCAGCGGACCGCCGATGTAGGATTCCGGCGCTGCATGCAAAATACACGCGCCATAGCTGGTGCCGCTCATGCGGGCATCGGACAGACGCAGCATGTCGCGTACGCCCTGTTTTACGAGCTTGGTCGGGATCGGCAGCATGCCCCATTCCGGCATGCCCGGGCCGCCTTGCGGGCCGGCGTTGCGCAGGATCATGATGTGGTCGGCGGTGACGTCCAGATTCTCGTCATCCACGGCGGCCTTCATGCTGGGATAGTCGTCGAACACCAGGGCCGGGCCCGTGTGCTGCAGGAATTGCGGGGCGCAGGCGCTGGGCTTGATCACGCAGCCGTCGGGGGCCAGGTTGCCTTTGAGGACGGCAAGCGCGCCTTCATCATAGATGGCGTTATCCAGCGGGCGAATCACGTCGTCGTTATAGACGCCAGCGCCCTCCAGGTTTTCACCGAGCGTACGCCCAGAGACTGTCATCGCGGACAGATCCAGGTGGTCTTTCGCCAACCGCGTCATCAGGCCGGGCAGGCCGCCTGCGTAGTAGAAGTCTTCCATTAAATATTTGTCGCCGCTGGGACGGATGTTGGCGATCACCGGGACCTTGCGGCTGGCGGCGTCAAAATCATCCAAACCCACTGCGCAGCCTGCACGGCGCGACATGGCGACCAAGTGCACGATCGCGTTGGTCGAGCAGCCCATGGCCATGGCCACGTTGATGGCGTTCTTGAACGACGCCACCGACAGGATTTTCTGCGGAGTCTGGTCTTCCCACACCATTTCCACCACGCGGCGGCCGCACTCGGCCGACATGCGCATGTGGTTCACGTCGGCGGCGGGGATCGACGAGGCGCCCGCCAGTGTCATGCCAATCGATTCGGCAATCGCCGTCATGGTGCTGGCCGTGCCCATGGTCATGCAGGTACCGTAGCTGCGCGCGATGCCGCCCTCGACCTCGGTCCAGTCCTCTTTGGTGATGTTGCCGGCACGGCGTTCGTCCCACAGTTTCCAGGCATCGGAGCCGGAGCCCAGGACCTTGCCTTTCCAGTTGCCGCGCAGCATCGGGCCGGCAGGCAGATAGACACAGGGCAGGTTGGCGCTGAAGGCGCCCATCAGCAGGCCGGGGGTGGATTTATCACAGCCGCCCATCAGCACG
Source organism: Bordetella tumbae (assembly GCF_054780995.1). Classification (NCBI taxonomy): domain Bacteria; kingdom Pseudomonadati; phylum Pseudomonadota; class Betaproteobacteria; order Burkholderiales; family Alcaligenaceae; genus Bordetella; species Bordetella tumbae. Next base: position 127,536 of record NZ_BAAGVG010000021.1, on the reverse strand, counting down.
GCGCCGTCTACCGGGTGGCTGCGCAGCAGTTCCTCGGTTTCCATCGCCAAGAAATTGCGATACAGCATGGTGGTCGGCTTGACGAACGATTCCGATACGGAAATCGCCGGCAGTTCGACCGGGAAACCACCCGCCTGAAAAATGCCGCGCTTGACGTCGTCGACGCGCTGCTTGAAATGGCTGTGACAGGGGTTGAGATCGGACCAGGTATTGATGATGGCGATGATCGGGCGACCGGCCCAATCCTGCGGGCCATAGCCCATCTGCATCATGCGCGAGCGGTGGCCAAACGAGCGCAGATCATCGTGCGCCATCCAGCGTGCACTGCGCAGGTCTTCGTAAGAGCGGGTCATGAATAGGGTCTCCCTTGCTGTTTGGGCGATTAAAACACTAATATATTAGTGCGTCAATGAATCTCCAGCCCGGTACAATCCGGCCATCTTTCTCTTTTCTCGCCTATGACCCAATCGTCAACGCTGCCCGTCGACCTGCGCCTGGACCGTTCCCGCCATGCGGCGCCGCAGGTGTTCGAAAAGCTGCGCGAACTCATTGTGTCGATGGAGTTAAAGCCCGGCGCGCCACTCGCACGCGTGGAGCTGGCAGAGGCATTCGGGCTGAGCCAGACGCCGATTCGCGACGCGCTCAGCCAATTGCGCGACGAAGGGCTGGTGGATATTTATCCGCAACACACCACCGCCGTCAGCCGTATCGACATTGCCGCCGCCCGCCAGGCTCATTTTTTACGGCTGTCTCTCGAGTTGGAAATTGTGCGTGTCCTCGCTACCCGCGAGGATCCGGCATTGGTCGAGCAACTGCAGGCACACATCGACGCCCAGCATGCCAATCGTGTCGCTGAACGATATCCCGCTTTCATGGCCGCGGACCAGGCGTTTCATCAGGACATGCACGTGGCCGCCGGAGTCGGAGCATTGTGGGAACTGGAGCAACGCTACAGCGGCCACGTCGATCGCCTGCGCCGCCTGCATCTGCCCGAGGCTGGTAAAGCCGACCGCATCCTGCGCGATCATCAACGCATACTGGACGCTATTGCCCAACAGGATGTCAATGGCGCGCAGGCGGCACTGCGGGAGCACCTGTCAGGCACGTTGAGTCAGATCGAGGATATCTGCGCACGGTATCCGGATTATGTGACGGCGAGGTAGGGGGTGTTGGCTGACGTTGCGACGCCATCTGTCTGATCGCGTGGTGTTTGATACCCGCGGTACGTTGTTGCTGTTATGGTGTAAATCAGTCAGTTCTGTGTCTGTCTCGGCGTAACCCGCTCCCATATACTGTCTCGCATCAATCAGACGAGAAATTGCATGCGCTACCGTTACGTTACCGCCGATGTTTTTACCAGCCAGGCCTATTGCGGCAATCCTTTGGCAGTGGTGTTGGATGCCGAGGGGTTGAGTACCGAGCAAATGCAGATCATTGCTCGGGAATTCAATTATTCAGAAACCAGCTTTGTCCTGCCGCCAAAGGATCCTGCGAATACGGCTTGGGTCAGGATTTTCACGCCTGATAGAGAAATGCCATTTGCCGGGCATCCGAACATTGGCACAGCGGTGGTCCTGGCTCGCGAGCTGGCTATCGCCGGCCGTGTTGTGCCGGACGAATTCGTGTTTGAGGAAATCGCAGGGCTGGTGCGGATTTCGCTCGCACGCAGCGAGCAGGGCATTGATGGTGCCGAGCTGTTGGCGCCGCAACCTTTATCGCTGGGCAGCGAGGTGCCGGTCGAATCTGTGGCACGTGCGTTGAGGTTGAGTGTCTCAGATATCGAGGTGTCCGAGCACGTTCCTCAAGTGGCATCGGTGGGAGCGCCTTTTTTGATCGCTCAGCTTGCCAGCCGCGATGCGTTGCGCCGCATTGTGCCGGATGCGAACGAGTATGCGGCCTTGTTGCCTTTGGATGGCGCCAAGTCGATCTATGCCTACACCACGGATACTGCTTCGGACACGGTTGATAGCCCCACTGACATACAGGCGCGTATGTTCACGGGCCGCATGACGGAAGACCCCGCTACGGGCAGCGCGACCGTCGCGGCAACGGCATTGCGAGCGTCATTGCGCGGCGATGGGACGTTGCGATTGCGCGTAGGGCAAGGGGTGGATATGGGGCGCGCGAGTTTATTGCTCGCGCGCGCCGAGCACCGCCCTGATGGTATATGGGCGCATGTTGCGGGGCAGGCTGTGGTAGTGATGGAGGGCAGTCTGCTCCCGCCGCTGGTTCAGTAAGGCGTTTTCCTGTCCGGCCTGTTGCTTGAGCCGACTCACAGCTTTCGGCTGGCCGCAGTTGGTGGCATGGAAACCATTTCGCTCAACGCCATCAGTTACTGCGGTTCTACGCCTGCCTTTTTCGCGATGTCGCGCCATTTGGCTGTGTCCGCACGAACGGTCTCGGCCAGGGCTGCCGGGCCTGTTCCCGAGGCCGTGATGCCCTGGCGCAGCAACAGTTCCTTCATCTGGGGCTCTTGGATGGTTTCGTCAAAAGCGTTCGCAATACGGGCCTGCAGCTCAGGGTCCATGTTGGCAGGGGCGAATAGCGCAAACCATATGATGGCTTCAAAGCCGGGAATCCCGGCCTCTTGTACCGTCGGTACATCGGGCAGCAATGGTGATCGTTCCTTCGATGTCACTGCCAAGGCCTTCAGGCGGCCGGCTTTGACAGGCTCCAACGAAGTCATGACGACGTCGAGCATCATGTCGACGTGTCCGCCCAGTACGTCAATCAATGCAGGTCCCGATCCGCGATAGGAGATGTGATTCATCTTCAGTCCGGCCTCGGCCGCGAAATAGGCGCCACCCAGGTGGCTGGACGATCCGGTGCCGGCCGACGCGTAAGAGACTTGTTCCGGCTGGGATTTGGCCAGCTTGATGAAGTCATTCAGCGTGTTCACTCCCAATTGAGGGTTAACCACGATGACATCAGGAATGGTGCCTATTGTCGTGATCGGTGTGAAGCCCTTGACGATGTCGTAGGGGAGATTGGCGGTGACGCTGGGCGCAATCGCGTGGCTGGTGACGGTGCCCAGCAATAGGGTGTAGCCATCTGCGGGCTGGCGATTTACGTACGACGTTCCGATTACACCAGAAGCACCGGCGCGGTTCTCCACGATGATGTGTCCGCCGGTTTTCTTGCTGACGGCATCGGCCAGCTGTCGCGCGACCAGATCGGTGGATCCCCCGTTGGCGTAGGGCACAATGAGCTGTACTGGTTTGCCGCCGGGCCAGGCATCCTCTGCATTGGCGGCCGGGATGGCGCACAGCGCCGAGACAGAACAAAGCAGGAAACAGGCAAAAGTTTTCTTGACGGATAACATGAATTCCCCTGAGTTTTATGTCTCCCGCCTACGTTGGGGGAGTATGTTTAAATAGTAGGGACGATGCCCTAGAGCGTCGACAGGGTGAAACTTATAAGCCTATAAAGCGCACGCTATGAAAGCCGCCGATTTGAATCTCCTGGTGCATTTCGATGCACTGATGACGTGCAGCAGCGTGTCTCAAGCCGGGGAGTTGCTGGGCATCAGCCAACCCGCGATGAGTTCGGCGTTGAGTCGATTGCGCTATCTGTTTGGCGATCCATTGCTGCAGCGCCAAGGCAATCGTTGGACCCCTACGCCGCGTGCGCTTGAGCTGCATCGCAATTTTCAGCCGTTGCTGCAGGCATGGCGTCGCAGCATCTCGCGCGAGATGACCTTTGACCCTGCCTCGACACAACGCGTCTTTACGCTGTGCGCCAGTGATTATCTGCAGTTGGCCGTTTTCCCGAGGATATTGTCCGCCGTACAAAGCGAAGGGCCAGGTATCGGATTGCGGTGTTTGCCGCCGAAATTGGGCGGCGCGCTGGAGATGCTGGCAGAGAACTACGTCGAGCTTTATATCGGCCACTATCCCGATCCGCCCGACAACCTGCGGGCACGCTTTCTGTTCGAAGAGGCCTGCACCTGTCTCGTGCGTAAAGGGCATCCTGCACTGGCTCGTGCCTGGAATCTGGACACGTATCTGCAATATGGGCACATCAATGCGTCGGGGTATGCGAACTACTTCAATGCGCAGGTCGATGCCGCATTGCGTGCCATGGGTTTGCAACGTAACGTGGCGGTGCTGTTGAGCAGCTATATGGCCACGCCATTTGTGGTGGCGCAGACCGACATGATTGCCACCTTGCCGTTGAGCGTGGCCAGTCAGTTAAAGGCAGCAGCAGGCATCGAATTATTGCCTGCGCCTTTGCCGCTGCCGCCTTTGAGTGTGTCGCTTTATTGGCATGAGCGCTATCAGAACGATGACGCTCATGCCTGGCTGAGACAACGGATGGGTCAGGCTTTCGATGCCAGCGCCCGATCCACGAGATCGCCGTAGATTTTCCGGGCTGCGGCTACGGATACGCGCTCATCGTGCAGGTCGTCGGCCAATGCGGTTACCGCGCGGTCTTTGGGATTGCCAAAACCTCCAGCTCCAGAGGTTTCAAGACACACACTTTCTCCACGAGCCATACGCAGGCCGGCGGTTTTCGAGGACATGATTTCCTCATTGCCGTCGGTACGTTTGTAAACCAGGCGTGCCTGCCTGCCATCACCGCCGCCCAGTACACCGCTCGCACGGCCCGCGACGTGGTTATCTGAACGTGCCGAGAAAACGATGCCATCAGCGAGCGCCCGTATCTCGCGAGCTACCGCCATTCCCCCCCGCTGACGGCCCGCACCGCCGGAGTCGGACACCAGCGCATAGCGTTCGACGCGCAAGGGGTACTCGTTTTCCAGGGCCTCCACGGGCAGGTTCGATGAGTTGGTCATGTGGACATGAACGCCATCCATGCCGTCCATGTCGTCGCGAGCGCCCGACCCGCCGGCGACGGTCTCCAAATAGACGAAGTCTCCTGGACGGCTGGCCAAACGGCCAGAGAATACGATCGCAGGGCACACGTCGTTGCCCGAAGCCATGATGCGTGACTGCGGCAGCGCCTCGCGGAATGCGCCGAAAATCGCACCGGCGACTTTTTGTGCTGTCAGAGAGCGTGCGCCTACAGCGGCCGGGGCCTGCGGATTGACGATGGATCCTGGCGGCGCCACGATTTCCAGCGGCTCGAACAGCCCGGAGTTCGCGGCAAGCTCGGGGTCGAGCAAGGCTTTGACGGCATAGTAGACGCAGGCCTTCAGTGCACTATCGGGTAAGTTCATCGCACCGCGTGCTTGAGCCCCCGACCCTGAAAAATCGAAACGCAGGCGGCCCTGCAACACCGTGACTGCGACCTGCAACGGTACCGGATCGCCTCCACCCAGGCCGTCATCGTCCATCATGTGCACAAAGGAATACGTGCCTGGATTCAACTCGGAAATGCGGCGTTCCAGGCGCGAGCGGGTGTATTGAATCAGGTCCTCTACGGCAGTCAATGCACGCTCCAACCCCATTTGCGTGAGCAGACCTTGCACCGCTACTGCACCGCGCTGATTGGTGGCGACCTGGACTTTCAGATCCAGCCAGCGTTCTTCCGGATCGCGGGTATTGCTGCAGATCAGCCGCAGCAGGTCTTCCTGAATGTCGCCGTCGCGCGCGATACGCACCACAGGAATGCGGATTCCCTCTTCGAAGACCGTGCGCAGGCCGCCTGCGATGGAGCCCGGTACTGATCCTCCCACATCGGCATGATGGCCGACGTTGGCCGTGAAGAATACGAGCTGCCCCTCATGAAAAACAGGGGTGACGATGTTGATATCGGGCAGGTGGCTGCCGCCGGCCAGGTAGGGGTCGTTGCTGATAAATGCATCGCCCGGTTTGATCTGTGCAACGGGATATTGATCCAGCACTGCCTGCATGGCTCCGTTGAGCGAGCCCAGATGCAAGGGGATTTGGGTCCCTTGGGCCACCAGCCTGCCCATGGCGTCGAACAGTGCCACAGAGCAGTCTTTGCGTTCTTTGATGTTGGTCGAGAACGACGAACGCACGAGCGTATTGTTCATGTCCTCGGTGATGGAGAGCAGGCGATTGATGAAGACCTCCATTTCGATGGGGTCTCGCAAAGCAGGCGTTTGAGTCGTCATGAGTATGTCCTAGAAGCAGCGGCGAGGCTCAAACCCGCACCACGATGTTGCCGAATTCGTCGACGCGCGCCGATTGGCCGGGGGCGATAACAGTGGTCGAACTCATTTCTTCAAAAACCACCGGGCCTTCAAAACTGGCATGGGCGCCCAGTTGATCGCGATCGTAGACGTCAGCCTCGCGCCAACCGATGGCTTCGCCGAAATGGATGCGGCGGCGCGAAATCGGTTGAGAAATCGCACGTTCGGCAATGTTTGCCAGCGGGGCCTTGGTCACGCGTCCAATGGCTTTGGTACGGCAGTTGATGATCTCGATGGCGCGGTCAGGCACGTCATAGCCATACTCGCGCCGGTGCGCTTGCCCAAAGCCTGTGTGGAATGCGTCAAAAGAGGGCGTTTCGTGCGCGGGCAGTGCTACTTGGACCTCAAAATTCTGTCCGACATAGCGCGCGTCGATCACGACTTCGTAATCGCGGTTCGGGGCATCGACGCCTTCTTCTTCGAGCCAGCGGTTGGCTTCCTCGCGCAATCTGTCCAGGCGTGCGAGCACGCGTGGCCAGCCCTCAGGCTCAATGACGGCGATTTCGCTTTCGACAAAATCAAAGGAAACATCCGTCAGCAGAATGCCGCGCGCGCACAATGTGCCAGGCTCTTGGGGAATGATGACGGTAGGAATGCCGCATTCCCGCGCGACGTCGAGCGCGTGCAGGGGACCGGCGCCGCCAAAGGCGCACAGGGCGAATTTCGAGAGTTCATGGCCACGCTCCGTCGATACCGAGCGTATCGCACGCGCCATATTGGCATTGGCAATACGGATGATGCCCTCGGCTGCGGCCTCTGCGCTCAAACCTAGTGGTTCTGCGATACGGCGGGCGATCACTTCGCGTGCAGCGGTTGCATCGACGTTCATCCGGCCTTTCAACAGTTTGACTGGATTCAGGCGCTGCAACGTGAACATGGCGTCGGTAATGGTGGGCTCGGTGCCTCCACGGCCATAGCCGACGGGGCCGGGGACTGCGCCCGCGCTATGGGGGCCGACTTTCAACGATCCCGCCTCGTCGATCCAGGCAATGCTGCCGCCGCCTGCGCCGATGACATGGATGTCCACCATCGGTGTTTTGACCGGATAACCCGCCACAGAGCGGCTGGAGGTAAACGCCGGACGTCCCTCCAGAATCAGCGAGACATCGGTGCTGGTGCCGCCCACGTCAAAGGTCACGGCATTGGGGAAACCTATGGTGCGGCCGAGTACGGCCGTTCCTACGACGCCAGCCGCGGGGCCTGACAGACACGTGCGTACGGGGAACTGGCGCACCGTTTGTACCGACATGAGGCCGCCATTGGAGTGGATGGTGTGAGGTTCATGACGAATGCCGATATCGGCCACACGCTCCAGAAAGCGCTGCAGATAGCGTTCCATGCGTGGTCCTACCGAGGCATTGAGCGTGGTCGTGGACAGGCGTTCGAATTCCCGGAACTCGGGTAAAACGTCGCTGGATAGGCTGATGTAGGCTTCGGGCAAGACCTCGCGCACAATGTCGCGCGCCCGGCGTTCGTGATCGGGATTGCGATAGGCATGCAGGAAACAGATCGCGACGGCCTGTACGCTAGCGTCGCGCAATACCTCGGCAGCCGCGCGTACAGCGGATTCGTCCAGGGGCTCGACGACTTCGCCTTGCGGGGAGATGCGTTCGGGCACCTCCTGGCGCCAGGCGCGGCGCACCAGTGGGGTGGGACGCGTCACACTATAGTCGTACAGGTGAGGCCGGACCTGCCGGGCAATTTCCAATACATCGCGAAATCCCCGGGTCGTAATCAGGCCGCAGGGGGCAATTTTGCGCTCGATGATGAGATTGGTCGCGACAGTCGTGCCATGGCCGATGTGTTCGATCTGATCCGGCTGCAGGCCGTGTTTGTCCATGAGGCCGGTAATGCCTTGATGGATGGCTTCCGATGGGTCGCTGGGGGTGGAGGGAACCTTGAAAAAAGCGACCTCGCCATTTTGGCTGTTCACCAGCGTGAAGTCGGTGAACGTGCCCCCGACGTCTATACCGATTCTGTACATGCTTTGAGTCCTTGGTACGACAACTGAAGAGGACTCGATGGTAGAAGCCGGGGGCAGGGAGGGAGAATAGGGTGTGGCTTATGGTGTCATCTGGTTGGCTTATGCTGGCGCGGTTATCTCCCCACGGCATAGGCCTGCATCAGCCTGGCCGTCGCCGCTGCATGCAGCAAACCATCCTCGTCCCGGGTCGCAGCCGTCAAGCGTCCCGTGGACCACTCAGGTTCCTCTTCGATGACATGCCCGCGGGCGCGCAGATCAGCGATGACCTCCGCGCCGAACGAGGTCTCCACTGCCAGATGCCCTGGCTTGCGGTCGCGCGGGTAAAACGACGACGGAAAGTGCATCGTGTGTGACATGGGCTGGTCGATGGCTTCCTGCAGATTCAATCCGTGATGGACATGGCGCAGGAATAGCAGCAATTGCCACTGCTCTTGCTGATCTCCGCCAGGTGTGCCGAACACCATGTAGGGTTTGCCGTCGCGCAGGGCCAGCGATGGCGTCAGCGTCGTGCGTGGCCGTTTTCCGGGGGCCAGTGTGCCCGGCAGACCGGGTTCCAGCCAGAACATCTGCGCGCGCGTATTGAGCGGGAACCCCAGCTCCGGGATCACGGGCGATGATTGGAACCATCCCCCTGATGGCGTTGCCGATACCATGTTGCCCCAACGGTCGATCACATCGACATGGGTGGTATCGCCGCGTTTGACCGAGGCGCGCATGTCGGCCAGCGTGGGCTCGCTGCTCGGAGCGCCCACGGGTGTGACCTTTGACAGGCGCGACAAGACGTCCATGACCCGGTCCACTTGCGCCTCGAAGCCGGGCACGCGGCCCGGCTGCAGATCGTGCGATGCCATGGCTCCAATCAAGGCACGGCGTTCGTCGTTATAGGCATCCGACAGCAGATGCGCCAGGGGCACATCGACAAAAGACGGGTCGCCGTAATACGCCTCACGGTCGGCAAACGCCAGCTTCATGGCCTCGGTAACGTGATGAATGAACTCCGCGCCATTCGGCCCTGCCTGCCGCAGGTCCAGCCCTTTTAGCAATGCCAGGGTTTGCAGGAGGACGGGGCCTTGGCTCCATACACCTGCTTTCGCAACGGTATAGCCGTGATAGTCATAGGTGGCCGGCGTATCGTAGCTCGCCGACCAGCTGGCCATGTCCTGGGCCGTCAAGACGCCACGATGCGGCGTGCCGCTCTCGTCCATGACTTCGTTATGGCGGGCATATTGGTCAATCGCCTCGGCCACAAAGCCGCGATAAAACGCATCCCGCGCCGCGTCAATCTGACGCTCGCGGTCATTGCCGGCGGCTTCGGCCTCGCGCAATACGCGGCGCCAGGTCTCTGCCAGACGGGGATTACGAAACAGCTTGCGAGCCTCAGGCACGTTGCCGCCAGGCAGGTAGACCTGTGCGGTGGTGGGCCAGTGCGCAGTAAAGAAGTCCTTGAGCCCCGCGATCGTGTTGGCGATGCGCGGCATCAACGGGTGGCCTTGCTCGGCGTAATAGATCGCCGGCTCGAGCACATCGCGCACGCGCAATGTGCCGTGGTCGCGCAGCATCAGCATCCAGGCGTCGAACGCGCCGGGGATGACGGCAGGCAGCAAGCCATTGCCGGGTATCAGGTTCAGACCGAGAGATTGGTAGTGTTCCAGCGTCGCGCCTGCCGGCGTCGGGCCCTGGCCGCACAGGACCTCGGTGCGGCCGGTGCGTACCGAATGAAAAATCACCGGCACTTCACCCGCCGGGCCTACCAGGTGCGGTTCCACGACCTGCAGCACAAAACCGGACGCCACGGCTGCATCAAACGCGTTGCCGCCGCGTTCCAGCAGCGCCATGCCAGCGCTGCTGGCCAGCCAGTGCGTCGAGGTCACTACACCAAACGTGCCCAGGATCTCGGGGCGCGTGGTGAACATGCGATATCCGGAGTCAATGCTCATTTTGCAGCCACCGTCACGTCCTTCAGGCGGATGAGGCCATCAGGGTAGGGGACAAAGCCTTGGACCTTGGCTTGCGTACCAAAGATCCAGGGCAGATAGAACAGATAGATGCGAGGATCGTCTTCCTGCATTTTCCGCATGGCTTTCGAATACAGCTCACGGCGTTTGGACTCATCGGCAACGCTGCGGGCTTCATTCATCAGCTTGTCCATATCGGCGTCGCAATATTTGCCATCGTTCAACGTGCCCTTGCACGTGATGTACTGGTAAATATTGCCGCTGGGGTCGACGCGGCCCGACCACCCCGTTTGGCCGACTTGAAAGTCGCCTTGAGGCAGCGCCGATTGCAGGGAGGCGAATTCCAGGGGCTTTAGCGAAATATCAAAACCGGCCTCGGATCCCATCGCCTGTACCAGCTCAAACACCTGCTGCATGGTGGTGTTGTTGCCAAAGGTCAATTCGAACTTGACGCGATCGTAGCCGGCTTGCTTGAGCAGTTCTTGCGCCTTTTTCGGGTCGCGTCCCGTGCGGTCTATGCTTTTGTCATAGGCAAAGCTGGCAGGCGGAAAGGGCTGATAAGCGGGTTGGAACATACCTTCACCTACGACCTGGTTGATCACGTCGCGGTCGATGGCCAGATCCAGCGCCTGGCGTACGCGCTTGTCTTTGGCCAGCGGGTTGTCGGCACGGGGGCCGTTCGCGATGTTGACCGAGATAGCCTGGTAGCCCAGGCCGGTGACAGGCGCCAATCGCAGATTCGAGTCCGATTTCACTGCCTCGGCGTCACTCGGCGCTACCCGTTCAATGATGTCCAGGCCGCCGGCGCGCAGATTGTTCAAGCGCACCGTGGTGTCGGGCATGGGGGTGAAAATAACTTGATCGAAATGGTAGTGATCCTTGTCCCAATATTTGTCAAAGCGATCCAGCACGATACGATCGTTTTGGACACGTTCCTTGAACTTGTAGGGACCAGAGCACACTGGGTTACGACCCGGCTCTTTGTCGAAAGTCGCCGGCGACAGCATCATCCCGGCCCGGTCAGAGAGCTGCGACAGCAGGGATGCGTCGCGTTCTTTCAAATGCAATACAACGGTGCGGGCATCGGGAGCGTCCACACTGGCGACCGAGATGAGCTCGCTCTTGCGGTTGCTGTCGGGCAGCGTCATGGCACGATCCAGATTCGCCTTGACCGAGGCTGCGTCGATGGGTGCGCCGTCGTGATAAAAGGCGTTTTCGCGCAGTGTGAACGTCAGCGTCAAACCATCGTCGCTGGTTTTCCACGACTCGGCCAGTTGCGGCACGATTTTCAGATCCGGCGAGATGTCCACCAGCTTGTCGCATAGCGACGCAAACACAATACGGCCCACAAAGGTGCGCGCGCGGACGGGGTCGAGCACATCAGGATCATCCTGCAGGCCGATACGCATCGTGGATTGGGCGGTGGCGGCGGCGCTGGCAAACAGGCCAGCCGCGGCCAGGGCTAGGCATAGGCTACGCATGGAGGGTCCTCTATCAGTGATCGAAGGTAAAGCGAAGAAGAGCCGCCAGTGTGACGAGTCGCGGTCTACTGGCTACGAGCTCTCAACAACGGGATTCTACTTCTCACCACACATTCAACGGCAGCTTCAGATACCGGACGCCGTTATCTTCGGGCGCAGGCAGCTGCCCCCCACACATGTTGACCTGAATCGACGGCAGGATGAGTTTGGGCATGGACAGTGTGGCATCGCGTTTTTCGCGCATGGCGACAAAGGCTTGTTCGTCGACGCCTGAGTGGACATGGATGTTTGCCGCGCGCTGGTCTGCGATGGTGGTTTCCCAGGCATAGATATCCCGGCCAGGGGCCTTGTAGTCATGACACACAAACACGCGCGTGGCATCGGGCAGGGCCAGCAAGCGCTGGATCGATCGATAAAGCGTCGCGGCGTTTCCTCCTGGAAAATCGCAGCGTGCCGTACCGTAGTCCGGCATGAATAAGGTGTCACCGGTGAAAACGGCGTCACCGATGACATAGGCCATGCACGCTGGCGTGTGCCCGGGCACATGCAGGGCAATCCCCTGCAGGCTGCCTATTTGAAATGGGTCCCCGTCCTCGAAAAGTTCGTCGAATTGGGTGCCATCGCGCGCAAACTCTGTACCGGCGTTGAAGATTTTCCCGAATACGTTCTGGACGGTGGTGATGTGTTTGCCGATGGCCAGCCGTCCTCCCAACTGAGAGATCAGCAGGGGCGCAGCGGAAAGGTGATCGGCATGGGCATGGGTTTCCAGCACCCACTGCGTTTGCAGATGGTGTTCCTGGACATGGGCAGCCATCCGCATTGCCGAAGTTTCGGCCGTGCGGCCGCTGGCATAGTCGAAATCCAGGACACTATCAATGATGGCGCAGGCATTGCCGCCAGGGTCGCGCACGATGTGGCTGGCGGTGAAGGTGTCGGGGTCGAAGAAAGTATGCACGTCCGGCCGCGGCAGCTCGCCGCGTAGCGTGCGTTGCACGATCGAGATCGCGATATCCTGTGCGTTGTCCATAGCAATATGCCTGTCTGTCGAGTTCAACGGTGTTGAAGGTTGATCAGTGCGATGGTTTGCCACCGCGTGGGTTTTGTCCGCTGACTTGCTCCAATGTCGTCGGCAATGTGTAGTCAGCACCTTTGCCCAAGGTATGGCGCATTCCGCTCAACCATGCTCTATGCATGCCTGCGCCGCAGCGCACGTCAAACTCCGGATACGTATGGCGGTAATGCGCGAGTTCCAGGGCAGCCATTTCGACGCCTGTGGCGACATCCTGCAGAATGTTGTCGATTTCGCGAGGCTTGAGTTTGCAGGCGATTCGTCCGAACTTTTCCAGCGTTGCCCGGTTGGGGAACCGCTTGCTGTCGTTCATGGACAGCGCCAACAGATCGCTCGGTAAATAGGCCACGGTGCAGCAAATGTCGTAGGCCGGTGCAAGACGCGCCGGTTCTGTGGGATCAGGATACAGCAACCCAAAGTTTTTCAAGTGAGCATCGCCGTTGCCCAGGACGCAGGAAAGCGCGATCGATTTGAACAATTCGGCCAATGCGTCATGACGTTGTTCGAACTCAATCATGAGCGACAGTTTTTTGACCATTTCCTCATAGCTGCCCTTGTACTTGTCATTGGAGGTATAGGCGGATAGGCACGCCATGTCTTCAAAACCCAGGGGCAGGCCCGCTTTGTCTCGATCAAAGCGGGCTACGACCAGTACCTGACCGTCATCGGACAATGCTGCTTTGGCAGTAGGCAGCAGGCTCATTCGGCAGGCATGCAGGCATAGGTACTCGTTGATTGCCAGGCTGGGATAGTCCTGGCCAGATGCTTTGACGATATATCCCTCATTCTGCATGGTGAGGCGGCGGTAGCCGGAGACTTTCGGATCCTTGAGTGTTGTAGTCTGCTGTCCTTCGATCAATACTTTGGGCTGTACGCCACTGACGCCAGAGAACTCGGCCAATTGGTCAAATAGTTCCGTCAATAGCTTTTGGGCATCCGGGTCAGAAAGGATATCGGAGACGTCCGGTGCCTTGGGAACCAGCGAATTCGGTGTTTCACCATGCGGCACGACACGAACGCGTCCGATACTGCGGTTGCCGGCCAAACGCAATATGTCGAAGTCCCCCATGTCTTCGATTACTTTTCTGTAGCGCTCGATCAGGTAGTCACGTAATGCACCTTCGGGAATATTCTGATCGAAAATGGGAGGCAGGTTGTTTTCCAGGCCAGCTTGATCGAGCTTGTATGCATCGCGCTTGATCGGCATGGTGATCGACACGGCATCTGCATCGTGCAGGCCGCTGTGGTAGAAAAACGCTACCGTCGATTGGAAGCTCCGGCCAGGCTCCGGGTAGCGCTCAAGTACGCCAACAGGGCGCAAACCCAGATGGTCGTCCACCCAGACATCGAGGATGTCTGGCGACGCGATACGTGCAGGGGAGCGTTTAGCCACGATAGCGCTCCCTGGAGCGTGTTTTTGCCTTTTCGTTGTTCATGGCGTTGAGCTCATCCAGCGTGGGACGGAAGATTTCCGCCTGGGCGACCTGCAGCGTCAAGCCCAGCACCTCGAGCAGACGTGACAAGCGGCTGATGCCAAGTTCGGCCAATTGTCCGTTTTCGAGCGCGCTCAGCGTCGCCCGGGATACGCCGCCTTTGCGGGCCAGGTCAGCCTGAGTCAGCGCGCGTGACTGACGCCGCTCTCGTATAATTGCACCAATTTCGCTCATATCCATGGGTGAAATTGTCCAAAATATTAGTCATTTTGTCAATGAATGGGATTTGTGTCTAATATTTTTGATGTTTCCCGGCTTGCCTAGCCGGGTGAGGAGGCTGGGTTCGTATGCGGTAGGATTTGGTTTCTACGGTGAGGATTCATCTTTTTTGGGCTCCTCTCTCGTCAAGGTGCCATTCCGGCCAGGGACGTCAGCTCGATCTCTTAGCCTCTATCATGGAGGCTTTGTCATCGTAACTCCTGAGTAGTGTCCATGTCGTCCTCGCGCAGTTCCTCTTTTAGCGCTTCGCCATTAGCTGGTATCGCCTGTGTATCTGCAGGCATCCTGTTCCTGACATGCAGCGATGCGCTGGCCAAATGGGTGGGCGAGTACTACAGCCCAGTACAGATTTTGTTCCTGCGGGCCGCGATTGCGCTACCGGTGGTCCTGGTGCTGGTCTTGGCGTTGGGCGGGCGGCGTGCTTTGCGCACGCGGCATCCAGGGCTGCACTTGGTGCGTGGGGCGCTCAATATCATTTCGGCGTCGATGTTCTATCTGGGCTTGCAATCATTGCCCTTGGCTGAGGCGACGGCCATCGCGTTTTCGGCGCCGCTGTTCGTGACTGCACTGTCTGTGCTGGTACTCAAGGAGCCGGTAGACGGTAAACGCTGGCTGGCGGTGGCGGCCGGGTTTGCCGGGGTATTGGTGATCGTGCGGCCCGGCGCCGCGAGTTTTCAGATGGCGGCGCTCTTGCCGCTGGCGACTGCGTCGTTGTATGCCGTGATGATGTTGACGGCCAGGGCGATTGGTGCGGCCGAGAGCATGCTGACGACGACTCTGTATATCGTGGTAGGTCAGTTGGTCTGTAGCGCAGTCGCTGTACCTGCGTTCTGGACGCCGCCCGAGTGGTCGCACTGGCCGTATTTTGCAGGCATTGCTTTGTTCAGCACGTTGGGGTTGACGTTTATTACCCAAGGGTTTCGCATCGGTCCGGCATCGGTGGTCGCGCCATTTGATTACACAGGCCTGCTATGGGCATCGTTGCTCGGCTGGTTTGTGTGGCAGGACGTTCCCGAGTTACCCGACTATCTCGGTGCTGCCTTCATTGTCGGCAGCGGCCTCTACATTGCGTGGCGGGAAACGCGACCTGCCAAATCGCGACGCGCCTGAGGTTTCCTTCGCACCACATTGAAGTCCCCTGCACCAAGGCAGGGCAGCAGCCGTTCGTCCTGTTGGCGCAGTGACGGTGATTCCGGGCCCATTCTCTGGCGCAATGCTGGTATCCCAGCAGGTATTCATGTCGGGCTAATGGCCAGTATTCATGCGGCCATCAGCATGTTCATCGCCGTTTTCGTTTTCGTGTTGCCACGAGTTGGCACGAACCTTGCATAGGGTTCCTAGGCTCGATGGTCTACCGCGCATGCGGAAACATGAAGAGGACGGTGTACGCACACGATGAACAAGCACTCGTTGGACATTGAATCCGTAAGTCATCGATATAGCGGTTTTCTGGCCGTTGACCAGGTTGATCTTTCAGTCGAGCCGGGAGAAGTGCTAGCGCTGCTGGGGCCATCGGGGTGCGGTAAAACCACGTTGCTGCGCATCGTGGCAGGCTTTGTCAAGCAGACACAGGGCAAGGTCCGGGTGGACGGCAGATCGATTGACGATCTGCAGCCGAATCGACGCGATATCGGTATCGTGTTTCAGAACTATGCGTTGTTCCCGCACATGACTGTGGCGCAGAACGTAGCCTACGGTCTTGATGCGCGTGGCCGTCGTCGCGTCGATGTCGTGCGCCGTGTGCAGGAGTGCCTGGAGGTGGTGCAGCTGCCTCATGTGGCGCAGCGTTACCCGCGTCAGTTGTCGGGAGGACAACAGCAACGCATCGCGTTGGCTCGCGCCATTGCAACTGAGCCGCGGATTCTCCTGTTGGACGAGCCTTTCAGTGCACTCGACAAAAATCTGCGATTGGATATGCAGATCGAGATCAAGCGCTTGCAGCGTCAGCTCGGCCTGACGGCCATCCTGGTCACCCACGATCAAGAAGAAGCCATGAGTGTGGCAGATCGTATCGCGATCATGAATCACGGACGTGTCGAACAATTGGGATCGCCGGTGGATATCTATGATCGTCCCGATACCTTGTTCGTCAACAGTTTCATCGGCACGACCAATCTACTGGAGGGGCGCGTATCCGCGGCGGACGGGGCTGGATTATGTGTGGCACTCGACGCGGGTGGCAGCATCGTAGTGCCGCATTCGGCAGATTTTTCTGCGGGGCAGCGTGTGACAGTGTCGTTGCGGCCCGAGCATCTGGATCTCTTTGAGCAGGATGGAGTGGGGCGCTGGCCGGTCGATGTCACGCTGAGCCTGCCATTGGGGCCCAGCGTCGTGCATCAAGTGCTGACGCGCAATCAGGTGGCTATCAAGATCTCTGCAATGCGCAGAGGTGGCGTTCGCACGCCGCAGAGGGCGGTGTGGTGCGGTGTACGCCCAGATGCGATGCCTTCCATTTTTTCATCGTCCTCTAACGTCAACTGAAGGAAAAGGCTATGAAGCATGATCCCGTTCGCCGTCAATTGCTGGCTGGCGCCGCCTCATTGGGTGCGTTGGCGATGCTGCCGCGCCTTGCGCATGCCAATGGGTCGGTGGTCAGTGCGGTATATCCGGGCTCTTGGGAGGAGGCGTACCGCTCTATCGTGGCGCCTGCCCTGCAGAAGGCGCACGGGGTGACGCTGGAAATGCAGCCGCTCTATGCGGTGGATCAGATTGCCAAGGCGCGTGCCGCGCGCGGCAATCCATTATTTGATACGTTCCTGCTGGATCCGGGTCCACGTGTGACGGCTATCGACGCCGGGCTATTTGAGAAATTTGATCCTTCTCGCTTGAGCAACGCCGCGAAACTACAGCCTGGCATGGCGGATGAGTATGGCGTAACGATCGCCGCGCAGTTTGTCGGGATCGCGTACAACCCCAAGAAATTCGACAAGCCACCTAGCGATTGGGCAGATTTGTTCGCCGAGCCGTACGTGTCGCGTTTGGGGTTGACGGGGTTTCAGACGACATTT
The DNA here is from genome assembly GCF_054780995.1 of Bordetella tumbae. Lineage (NCBI taxonomy): Bacteria > Pseudomonadati > Pseudomonadota > Betaproteobacteria > Burkholderiales > Alcaligenaceae > Bordetella > Bordetella tumbae. The sequence goes on along the minus strand of NZ_BAAGVG010000021.1, from coordinate 110,209 downwards.
GGCACGGTATCCATCCTGGAAATGTCCAAAGCATTTGGTGCAAAAGGGATAGACGTCGAGCCCTTTTTTATCGAGCTGAAAAAGGTTCTGCCCAAAATCGCGGTCATCGGTGCGCCTGCCTCGATGCCCAGTCTGTTCCAGCAGGGCCAGTGCGACATCATGTATGCCAATACTCAAACGGTGGGGACGTTGAAAGCGCGCGGTATCGACATCGAGTTCGTGAGGCCTGCCAGCGGGGTCATTACTTTTTTCACGACGATGCACATTGCGAAAGGCGCCGAGCAAGTCGACAACGCTTATCAATACATCGATACGGTGCTCTCCGCGCCTGTACAAACAGAGCTGATGAAAGGGCCTTATTTCATGGCGCCTGTCGCGTCGGACGTGACGTTGGACGATACGCTGCCGCTAAAGAGCCTGTCCGAAATGTCGGGCATGGTGCAGCATGACTGGGCGCAGATCAATCCACAGCGTGCGGCATGGATCGAGCGTTTCAATAGGGAAGTCGCCCGTTGAGCAATGCCGCTATTTCGCCGGGACGCTGGCCGCTGGCAGTGCCGTTGACATTGGCCTTTATGGTTTTTTTCGCGGCACCGCTGTTCATGCTGGTGGCGACCAGCGCATATGAGGACGATGGGCTGACCCGGCTGGGCTTGGCGACATGGAATAAGTTCGTCTCGGATCCGTTTTACTGGAAGGTCACGCTGGATACGCTCAAGCTCGGCGTCATGACGGTGTGTGCGACGCTGTTGATAGGCTATCCCCTGGCGATGGTATACATGCAGGCCAACGAGCGATGGCGGCGGTTGATGCTGTTCATCATCATCATGCCGGTGCTGTTGTCGGTCGTCGTGCGCACGTTTGCCTGGATTGTCATCCTGGGCAATGAGGGCGTCATCAATCAGGTTGTCATGGCGTTGGGTTTAAGCCCGGCGCCATTGCGCCTGCTTCAGACCGAGTTCGGGCTGGTGCTGTCTCTGACGCAAATCGAGATGCCGATGATGCTATTGCCATTGATCAGTGTCATGGCTCGCATGGATCGAAATTTGATTGATGCTTCTGTGGCGCTGGGGGCGTCACGCTGGCGGACCTTGTTCAAGGTGGTGTTACCGCTGTCGATTCCAGGGCTGGTCGCGGGATGTACGTTGGTGTTTGCCAGTTCGACCACGGCGTTTATCTCGCAATCCATTATCGGAGGCAATCGTCTGGTGTATTTGCCATTGGTCATCTGGCAGCAATCTCTGGTTGTGTATAACTGGCCCTTGGCTGCGGTGGCCTCTATCGTGCTGTTGGCCTCGGTCATGTTGTGCATCGTGTTGATGGCAGCGCTTGGGCGGCGCGGTTCGAGGTATTTACATGTCTAGACGAAACTCGCTCTCCGACTTGAGCTACTACTCGGTGATCGGTGGCATCGCGGGCCTGGCGTTGTTGGTGCTGGTTGGCCCGGTGATCGTCGTATTGGTGACTTCGCTGACGGATAGCCAGACATTGCGATTCCCGCCTCCGGGCCTGTCGCTGGATTGGTATCGACGCTTGTTCGATCCCATGGTTTCTGCGCCGATTCATCGGGCGGCTGGCAATAGCTTGATGGTGGCAGCCTGGTCGGCGTTGGCGGCAGCTGTATTCGGTGGTGCTGCGGCATTGGCGCTTGCCCGATCGAGCTGCCGCAAGGCTCGTGCATTGGATGCTTTTTTCATGTCGCCGTTGATATTGCCAGGGATTGCTTTTGGGTTGGCGGCGTTGGTGTTTTTTACTGCCATAGGCTTGCGGCCGTCGCTCATGTTGATGACGGTGGGACATGCCGTGATGATCGTGCCTTTCGTGCTGCGCACGACCAGTGCCAGCCTGGTGCAGCTGGAGGGCAGTTTGCTGGAATGCTCGGCCAGCTTGGGCGCAGGGCGGTTCTATACCTTTCGCAGGGTCACGCTGCCTATTATTTTCCCTGGTTTGGCGGCGGGAACTTTTATGGCGTTCATGGCGTCGATCGATAACGTACCTATCTCGCTGTTTCTATCCAGCCCTCGCAGCGACATGCTTCCTATCCGGATGTGGGGAATGATGGAGTCCACGCTGGACGTGCGCGTGGCGGCAGTGTCTGGCGTGTTGATTGTCAGTGTGTTGGTGCTGATGTTGGTGATGGAGCGCCTGACGGGTTTGAGCCGGCGGTTGCAGGGCCAATGAAGCGCGTTTTTGATGATGTCGTATCTACGGTGATATCACGAGGCTTACCGCCGTTTGTCACTATGTTTAGAGGAGAGGGATCGTGCATAACGTGAAAGTCGAATTGTTGACTGTCGAGGCCTTTACTCCCTATGGTGATGTGCTGACCTTGCCCACGTCGGCAGGGCGCACCTATTACAACGATGCCTTGGGCAATTTGCGCAAAGAGGCAAAGCCGAGTCTGTCGTTGTCGTTGCGAGAGCCCAGTCCTGCTTTACCGCTGCGGGCCACGATGCTCGAACGACATGAGTATTCCTCGCAGACTTTTATCCCGATTGATGTGGATCAGTATCTCGTTGTCGTGGCACCGCATCTTCCCGACGGCGGGCCGGACATTATGCAGGCGAGAGCTTTCTTGGCCAGTGGCGACCAAGGCGTCACCTATCGCGCCGATACATGGCATCACGGCATGACGGTCTTTGGCCGGCCTGCGAGTTTCGTCGTGTTCATGTGGGCGGCAGGCGGCGAAGGCGACGAGGAGTTCGTCGAAGTTGAACCGTTCGATGTAGTGCCCAACCAGGAGATAGCCCCAACATGACATGGCAACCCGCACGTGATTTTATTGGCTATGGCGAGCATCCTCCCAATCCTCAATGGCCTGCAGGGGCTCGGCTGGCGCTGAATTTCGTCATGAACTACGAAGAAGGTTCTGAGCCCTCTTTTCAGGATGGAGAGCATCACACCGAAACTGGGCTGACCGAGGCGCATGGCCTGAACCAGATGGGGGACGGCCGCGACCTGGCCGCCGAGGGGATGTTCGAGTATGGCAGTCGAGTGGGGTTCTGGCGGCTGGTGCGCCTGTTTGAGGAGCGCGGCCTGCCTATGACCGTGTTTGGTTGTGCGCTGGCGCTGGAACGCAACCCCCTGGCTGCTGCCAAGATCAGGCAGATGGGTTATGACGTGTGTTGTCATGGCTGGCGTTGGATAAAACATTATGAGCTCAGCGAAGATCAGGAGCGCGAACATATCCGGCTGGCGATCGAGTCTCTGAGCAAAACGATCGGCGAGCGCCCGTTGGGCTGGTATTGTCGCTACGGGCCCAGTGTCAATACCCGGCGCCTCCTCATGGAAGAGGGCGGGTTTTTGTATGACTCGGATTATTACGGTGACGAGTTGCCGCTTTGGCAATTGGTCGACGGCAAACCGCAGTTGATCGTGCCCTACTCGTTGACGAACAACGATGGCAAGTACGCTGGGTGGATGGGCACCGCAGACCAGTGGTTTGGCTTTCTGAAGGACGCCTTCGACATGCTGTACGCGGAGGGCGCCAAGACCCCCAAAATGATGTCAGTGGGGTTGCATATGAGACTGGTGGGGCATCCGTCCCGCGCCGCCGGACTGCAGCGTTTTCTGGATTACGTGATGGGCCATGAAGGGGTCTGGATCACGCGCCGTCTCGATATCGCGGAGCACTGGCGCCGAACGCATCCCTATCAGGGCTAGGCGTTTCGGCGGGCCTGATGCATGAGAGATTGATTTTCTATGCATCTAGTGAGAAGGGTTCGCATTCTATGGAATGCGAACCGGACGTGGCAAATGGCGGTCTCTGAATGGAGGCGGCGCGATGGCGTGGTGTTTGTCCTTTGTTCGTTTTTGATCGGACACAGACGCTGCGCCCGATCTAGGGCCGGCGTTCTACATGATGCCGTATTTCCCTGGCGCAATGACGCCATTCGGGTCCAGAGCAGCCTTGATGGCAGAGCAGGCGCGAGTGAATTCGGGCATGCGCTGCGCCTGATGAAAGGACTGGTACATCGTCGGGGCCCGGCCTACGAATACGCCGCGGGACGCGAAACATTCGCTGAGCGCGCGATAGCATGCATCGGCGCGTGCCGTCTCGTCAGGATTTTCCCGGTTGTAGATGATCGAGTGCACGCTTCGGGCAAAACGCGCGCCGCATACGTTAGAGAGCAGATATTCCAGTCCGTGTGCGTGGCAGATGCGTCTGGCCTCCGTCTGGAAATCGTTCACGGTGCTGCCTACGACAGGGGATCCGGCAGACAGCCAGATTGCGCCACCGCCCGGCCGCCAGCCCAGCATTTTGAGTTCGCTGTCTGTTGGTACGCCGGTATTGGAGTTGGTGGCGATGTGCAGCGGCGCAATGGTTTCCGCTTCTTCGAGCGGAATCTGGCGGCCCTTGCCGGAGGCGAGAAAATGGTTCGAAATGCGTTCGATCTGAGGCATGAGCGCGGCGCGGCTTGCGCCGTATAGCGCGCCGGAAACTGTCCATGATCCCAGGCCATGCTGGCGCCGCAGTGCTGCGCGGCCTTCATCGGACAGCGAACGCGTGCCATTGCTGGCCGCATATTCGGGATTCGTTGCGACAGAGGCTAGCAGATAGAGATCGTTGGTAGCACGGATCAGTGTGGGCACGAAGTTGCTCAATTTCAGCGGCCGTATGCGTTCAATGACCTCTGCCACGTCGCCATCGTCGGGGAATGTGAAAAAGAACGGCTCGATATGCGGCGGGCGTGGCATGAGCCACATGCCCACGCGAGTGACGATGCCAAAGTTGGACTGCGAGAACAGGCCGTCCAGTGTTGGGCCGAAACTATATTTGGAGACGTGCCAATTCGGATGCGTGTCGCCTGCGAGACTGCCGTCGCCAGTGCGGATGATGTCGCCATTTCCCAGCACGATTTCCATGCCGCATATCATGCCGAAATGATCGGCATAGGCGCCGCTGCCGCCGCCTTTGTCCAGCGCATTGGCCAGTATGCTGCCTTGCGATGGGCCGGCGGTGGGGGAAATCATCAGCTTGCTGTCTCTGCGCTTGAGTTCATCATGCATCGTGCGAAAGCTGACGCCGGGTTCGATGACGCAATAGCCGAGCTTTTCATCGACGTCGAGAATGCGGTTCATGCGGCGTCCCAGGTCGACCACTACCTGGCCGGGAACGATAGGCGAGCGAGTTCCCAGGCCGATGTTCTGGCCATTGCTGATGGGATAGAGCTGGACGCGGAATTGATTGGCCAGGCGGATGAGCGTCTGCACTGCCTGGGTGGAGTCCGGATATGCCACGGCCCCCGGCAGGACATCGGGGCCGGGCAGCGTATGTTCGCCATAGCGATGGCGTACATCATCGCCGAGCGTAATGGCTTCATCGCCGAGCTCGGCCGCAACCGCATTGGAAAAATCGATGATTTGAGCGTGAGTAGACATAAAGGATCACCACAGGAAATCGCCGTTATCGGCGGTTGCTGCAGCTGGCTCGGGAGCCAGCGCTTGAGAATCTGGAACGGCAGGCGTTCGCGGCTGGAAATTTTCCAGTCCACGCGGGCACGGTCCCCCTGTTGCCCAGTCCAGCAGTTGAACGGTGTGTGCGACCGGTACCGCGGTGTAGCGAGATATCTGTACCAGGCAGCCGATATTGCCCGCCGCGATGACATCGGGTTGATTGGCTTGGGCATGAGCGGCCTTGCGTTGGCCGAGCCGCGCAGACATCTCGGGTTCCAGAATGTTGTAGGTGCCGGCGGAGCCGCAGCAGAGGTGGGATTCTGCGATGTCCAGGGTTTCAATACCCAGGTTGTTCAGCACGCGTCGCGGTGGGCGTTCCAACCGTAAACCATGCTTCAACGAACATGCATCATGGTAGGAGACGACCAATCCCAGGGCGGCGCCATCGGTCGAGAGCGGCAGTGTCGCCGCGATCTCAGTGATATCGACGGTGGCGTCGATCACACGGCGCACGTCGGACGATAGCTCGGGGTGGTCGGAGAGCATCGCGTCATAGTGCTTGATGACAGAGCCGCATCCCGATGTGGTGTTCACGATGGCGTCAATACGCCCAGTTTTCAGGGCATTTGACCATAGGCGCACTGTGCGTTTCATGTGTTGAACCGCATCATCGCGTTTGCCCATATGCAGCTCCAGCGCGCCGCAACATTGCACGTCGGGCATCGGCTCGACGGCAATGCCATGACGAGCCAACAGGCGCTCTGCCGAGGCGTTTATCTCGGCGCCGAGTACGGACTGCACGCAGCCCGTCAACAGTGCTACGCGTCTGGTGGATGGCGGGGCCGCTGGGGTGGGCGGGATGTTCCGGGGAGCGAAGGCTTTGAGGGCCGGGGCGTCGGCCAATTGCACCATGGTGCCTAGCGAGGCGGGCAACAGGCGGCTCAGGCCCTGGCAGGCCCGGCTGATCTTCAGCGCGGGGCGCAACAAGGCTGGTGTCGTCAAGACGCGTGCCACCAGCCAGCGCAATAACCGTTGTGTCAGCGGCCGAACGCGGCTCTGCTCAATGTACTGGCGCGCGCCATCGATGATCTCTCGATACGAGACGCCTGCTGCGCACGTTGTCTCGCACGACAGACAGGACAGGCAGCGGTCGAGGTGCCGTATCGCCGTCGCACTGGGCGGCGCGTTGCTGCTCAGCATGTCGCGGGCGAGCGCAATGCGCCCGCGTGGGGAGTCGAGCTCTTCGCCATCGAGCACATAGGTGGGACAGACTGCGGTGCAGAACCCAAAATGCACGCAGCTTTCGGTGGCAGAGCGAACCTGCTCTTGGCGATGAATGGCGATGGTCTTGGTCATGGTGCGACAGATGCATGCAGGCCGAAGCCCGGATGCTGGTCATTCTGTCGCTTGAGCGCGTTACCGGCTGTGCTCAGCGTGTCACCACAAACCTCTCAGGGTGTCACCGGCCCGGCTGATGCTGTTTGAGCATGTCGACAGGCAGCATTCCATAGCGCTCGGAAAAACGCCGCGTGAAATGCGAGAGATTGTTGAAGCCGCAGGAAAATGCGGCTTCGCTGACCGTGCGCGTTTTGCCTGCGCTGAGGATGTTGTGGGCGAGTGTGAGGCGAGCTTGCATCACATATGCCTCGAATGACAGTTCGGCATGCCGCGCGAAAAGACGATGCAGGGTACGTACGGATATGCGGCACGCGGCGGCGACCGATGAGGGCGTCAATTCCGGATCGGCGATGGCGCGTTCGATATGGCGTTGTGCGGTAATGAACGACAGCTCGGTAGAGGGTGCGCGTGGGGTTGCCGAGGATTCGCACTGCAGCGCAACGATCTCGATGAGTGTCCCCAGCAAGGTATCGACGGTCCGGTCTTCGAGCTTGATCGCCGTGTCGGTCAGCAAGCGCATGGTTTCCGCCAATATCGGGGAGAATGCCATATCGGCCGGCAAACGCAGTGGGGCCCGCAGCCTCCGTAAAGCCGGCGCTCGCGCGCCCAGCGCATGGCGCGGCAAGAGCACCAAGCGACGCGCCGTCACATCAGGAAAGGTAATGTCGAATGCCGAACTCGTGTCCAACAGGCCGAACTCGCCCTGTTGCAGGCATTGTTGCTGATCTCCCTGCGACAGAATGGCCCGCCCTTGCAGCTGCAGGCCCAGCATGAGGTGATCGCCGTTATGGCGGTTGACGTGCCGCTGTGAGCGCCGGATGACGTGCGGCGAGCTCTCGAACGTCACCAGCCGCGCGCCCGAGCGGGTTTGGCTGAACATGGTGCCGTTGAAATCGGTGCTCGGTTCGGCCGTGAATTCAGAATCAAGCACCCCGGCACAGACAGCGTCATGCCAAAACGTCAGGGCATGAGGCTGATGATCGAGGGTGCTCCAGCGGTGCCATTGGGGTGCCATGTCGGCTCTACAGTGCTCGGTGTCGCTGCCAGTGGTATCGACTGGCACGTTAGGTCGCATTCAATGTAGCCAAGCGGCGCATAATCGGCCATCAGTGCAATCCCCGATAAAGTCTCACCGCATTCACTCCTTGGAGCGTGGCATGAAACGATTCTTTTATTACTGGGTCACGCTGTTTGCGTTGTGTACCTGTACTGCGATGGCTGCCGAGAGCTATCCTGCGCGGCCGGTACGGATGATTGTGGGCTTTGCCCCGGGCGGGGGTAACGATATCCTGGCCCGGTTGATGGCCGAACAGCTGCAGCGCCGCCTGGGGCAGCCCTTTATCGTGGAAAATCGTCCGGGCGCCAGCGGTGCCATTGCCGTCACCGCGGTCAAGCGCGCCGAGCCCGATGGCTATACGTTGCTGGTAGGGCCGAGCAGCAGCATGACGGTGAACCCGGCCATCTATCAAAAGCTGGATTACGATCCGGTGGCGGATTTCAAGCCGATTTCGCTGGTCGGAGATATTCCGATGATCTTGTCGGTGAAAGCCAGCAGCCAGGTCCGTACGCTATCCGATCTGGTGGCGCAGGCCAAAGGCAGCGAAAAGGGCCTGTTTGCTGGTGCGGGGGCGACCTCTTTTCAGCTGGCTACCGGGCTTTTTGCAAACCATACCGGCATCCGTACCGAGATAGTGAACTATAAGGGCAACTCGTCCGTGGTCGCGGCGTTGCTGGCCAACGAAATCGATTTTGCTTTGGTCGATACGGCAGCGATTTTGCCGCAGATCCGTGGGGGGCAATTGCGTGCGATTGCCGTGACGGGTTCCAAGCGGTTTTCATCCTTGCCCGATGTGCCCACTGTGGCAGAGTTGGGCGCGCCGGGTTTTGCAATGTCGTTCTGGTCGTCGTTGTATGCGCCGGCGGGAACCCCGGACGCTATTGTCCAATCGCTGCAAACCACGGTATCTGCGGCGCTGCGCGAACCGGAAGTATCCAGCAGGTTGCTGGAACTCGGCATTGAGCCGGTAGGCAGTACCGCGAAGGAACTGGCTCAGGTGATGGCCCGCGAAATTCCTGTGTATAAAAAAGCTGCCAAGGACGCGAATCTCGTGCAGCCTTGACAGGTGTACGCACTGCGACCGCTTGTTTACTGCGGTTTGGGATCTCTCAGGATGTCCGCTGATCCTTTTTCCTGGCGTTGAGCGTACCTGTCTGTTTCCTGCTCGACGTCGACAGAGAGAGGTTCGAGTTTGTTTTTCCACGCCTTGGCATTGGACTGAATGGCATCCATGCTGGGCAGCGTGTCACGCGTAGCGACGATGACACGATTGCCTTGCCGCAGGTTAAAGAACGGTCCGAATACGTGGGCATAGGTCGCCGATTCGCGTTCGTAAAGATTGCTGTTGGTGAATGTGTTGGCGACCACAATACCGTCCTTGGCCAGAATGCCTTTGACGTGCTCCAGAAACTCGACCGTCATCAGATGTTCGGGGACGTAGTCCACATCAAAGGCGTCCAGCATGACCATGTCGTACTGTTGTCCCGTGCGATGTGCATTTTCGATATAGGCCCGCCCATCCTCTACAAATAGCCGTTGCCTCGGGCCGGGCCGGTAATCAAAGTAGCCCTCGGCGACGCGCGCGACGGCGGGATCGATTTCCACTGTATCGATGGTCGCGTCGGGCAGGAGGGCGGCCAGCGTTTTCTGCAGCGTGGCGCCGCCCAGGCCGACGATGAGGATGCGCTGCGGTGCCGGATTGACGAACAGGGCGCTGATCATCATGCGCGTATAGGAAAACACCAGGTCATCCGGTTCCTGCAGATCCATGCAGGTCTGTCGTCCCATATCGGTCATGGAGTTGAAGTTCAGGCATCGTTCGCCGTTGTCTTCGAATACCAGCACCTTGCCAAAGGGCGAGGGCTCGCTATGCAACAGCCGGGGCTCGGCCTGTAGCGATAGCGCGAGCAGCAGTGCCATGCCGCCGATGGCAAGCGGGAAAATCAGGCACGGGCGAGTGTGGGGCATGAGAGACCATGGTCGGTGAGTTTGGGGCCATCATATCTCGCGTTTATACTTTTGCCGTGCCGTATTCACTTTCTGATCCCATGTCTGATTCGCTGCCTGACGCCTCTATCGAGAGTTCCGGTATTTCCGCCGCCGTGCGCGAGCTCGAAGAAGACATTGTGCTGGGCAGCCTGCATCCGCGTGAGCGCCTGATCGAAGACGAATTAATGCGTCGATTCGCCCTCAAGCGGCATGCCGCCCGGGAGGTGCTGGCCGAGTTGGCGCGGCGCGGGCTGGTCGAGCGGCGCAAGAACATCGGCTGCGAGGTCAGGGCATTCGCCGTGCAGGAAGTGGTCGAGCTGTATCAAATGCGTGAACTGCTGGAGGCCGAGGCGGCGCGCATTTTGCCGTGTCCGCTGCCTGCTGAGGCTCTGGACCGGTTAAAGGCTATTCAACGCGAACACGATCAGGCGGTGGCCGATGAGGACCCGCGTGCGGTGTTTCACACGAATTTGCGGTTTCACGAAACCTTGTTTGGTTTCTGCAATAACAGCGTGCTGCAGCGCGCGATTCAGGAATATGCCCGCCAGACGCATGCGATTCGCTTCAGTTCGCTGGTGGACGCCTCGTATCGGGAACGTGCGCGTCTGGAACACTGGGCCATGATTGCCGCCCTGGAAGGGGGGCATCGGGACGATTTGATTCGGGTATGCCGTGGCCATCTGGCGCCGTCGCGTGACGCGTACTTGGCAGCGAATCGGCATTTGACTCGTCGCGAGCCAGGATCGAATTGACGGATTTGAATCGGCGGACTGGGGATTCAGCCCGCCGATGCCGGCAACACGCGGCACAAGCCTGTTGCCGGTTTTGCTTTAGAAGCGGTGACGCAGACCGACGCCGACAGCCGTGCTCTTCAGACCATCGATGAAGGCATAGTCTTTGCCATACGAGCCGTAGGCGTACAGGTTGGTACGCTTGGACAGATCGTAGGTGTAGCCCAGGCTCCAGACGTTCATGGTGGAGTCTCCACCGGTCAGGCGGTCGTTGGACGGATCGACACGTTGCCACGAACCGAACACGTTGCTGGCACCGCCGATGGGTACCGTCGCGCCAACCATGTACGAATTGGCCTTGAAGCCATCGACAAAGCGGTTAGAGCCGAATTCGTTGCTGAAAGGCGTGCCCGAGTCCAGGTCCTGGCCGGTGAACCAGCCGTCGGTGGTGCGGCCGTAGGCGGCGGCAAGCTTCAGGACTTCGAAGTCGTAGGAAACACCGACCGCGTATTGACGGGGCGTTGCGTCGCTATCGATGTTCGAGGCGCTGTTGCTGGCGTTCAGTTGGTCGTAGGTCAGGGCAACGTTCAGCGGACCATTCAGATAACGCAGACCGGCGGTGATGCCGCGGGTATTGTCTGCCGTACGGAAACCGGTTTCGTTGCTGTTGGTGTCGTCCACATTGAACGAGTAGCCCACACCGAATTCAAAACCGCTGAACGACGGCGTGCGGTACATCACCATGTTGTCCCAACGGGTGGTGTTTGCGGCGCTGAAGCCCAGGCCCAGGTTGGCTTGGGTATAGCTGGTGTAGAACGGGTCGATGTCTGCCAGGTATTTGGAGGACACGTTGGTCTGACGACCGAACTCCAGGGTACCCCAGCTGTCGTTGGCCAAACCGATGGTGGCTTGGCGGCCGAACAGGCGGCCGTTCTGAGCGCTGTTGCCATTGCTGGAATCAAAGCCGCTTTCCAGTTGGAATACGGCGCGCAGACCATCGCCCAAGTCTTCGGTCCCACGCAAACCCCAGCGCGAACCGGCTTGAATGCCGTTGATCATGCCTACGCGACTGCCACTGTAACCATCGCCTTTGATCTTGTTGTAGCCGATGCCGGTGTCGATGACACCATAGAGAGTGACCGACGTCTCAGCCTGAGCGGCGCCTGCGAAACCAGCCAGCAGTGCAGCGGCGAGTAGCGTCTTTTTCATAAAGAAAATCTCCGTTGAATTGAACAATCAGAGATAACGGCGCAGGTCTTGTTTCAAGGCCTGCGCATTATCCCTGAGGGCTTCATGGTAAAGCATCGATTGCCGCCAAACTCGAAAACTGCAGGATTTTGCGGCTAAAAGTAGTTATTTCTCACGATTTGGCGTGCGGGCTCGAGTGGTCTTTTTAGCTCTTCTATAGCAGCGCGCCGGCCAGCCGTGCAGCAAGAGTTGCTTGCGCATTGCTGTTGTTTTTCTGCATCGAAATGCCATTTAGACCGGCAGTCTGTTGGTGCCGTGCGTGCATATTCAGCTTGAATTGCCGAGTCAACGCGTAGCGCGGCAGGTACTCTCGGTCGTCAGCGGGCGGTGTCTCTGCTTCGTTGCTGCAGCAGCAAGTCCAGCGCCAGCATGACCAGCAGCGAGGCGCCCACCAGCGGAAAGATGATTCCGCCGATCACCATCAACACCATGACGCCACGCAGTGCACGGCGCGCCGCCGGCATAGGAGGCACTCCCAGGCTGCCGGTTGGGCGCCGTTTCCACCACATGGTCGCGCCCGCCACACACAACAGAACAATAGCGAGACAGGCGGCCAGCAGGATCAATTGATTGGCCAGGCCGAATTCCTGGCCCATATGTACATTGACTCCCCATTCCAGCGTTTTGCCCAACGGCCCATAGTCGCCGTAGCTCATGTCCAATAGCGGTTGGCCGCTGTATTGATCCAGATGCACGACCCGCTGGCGCGCCAGGTCGTTGGGGTAGACCGAGGCGGTGTAGACGCCCGTGGGATTTTGCGGCACGTTGATGGCGTAGCCAGGTGCCAGGCCCAGCCGATTGAAAATATTGACGGCAGCATCCAGACCGATGGGCTCGCCCATGGTGTGAGCGGGCGTGGATGCGGGCACGCGGGCTTGCTCCAGTGACCATGTGGTTTGTCCCATGTGCGCGAGGTGCTCATCCGACATGGGGACCGCCACGCGTACGCCTGCCGGATAGCCAAAGTTGTTGCCATTGGCCCATTGATTGACTTTGGCGCCCCACACAATGGACCACGGCATGCCGGTGGTGGCCAGGAACAGAATGAAAAAGCCGACGATCACTCCGGTGACGGCATGCGTGTCGCGCCAGAAGACACGTTTGGATGGCGTGCTGCGTACGCTGATGACGCCTTGTTTGCGGCCGCGCGGCCACCACAGATAGATCCCCGTGAGGACCAGCAGGATGCTCCAGCCGGCCGCGATTTCAATGGCGCCATTGGCAATGGGACCAAAGAAATCCAGGCTGTGCAACCGGCGTATGGTCCACATCAAGGTGCCGCGTTCGGGGATCGCTCCCAGAACGTGGGCGTCATACGGATTGACATAAACGCTGAGGCTCGCGCCGGCTGCAGGCTTGATGACGACTTGTGCTGCCGCCTCGGGCGTCTCGGGCGGCAGGTATTTGGCCAGCGTGCCTGGGTGGGCCTGTAAGGCGGCCTGTGTCAGTGCGGATGGCGCCAATGCCGGGGTGCTTTGCGCGGGTACCGATTTCAGATCACGGTACCAGGTGTTTTCGATCTCGTTATGAAACAGGTACAACGCGCCGGTGACCGACAGCACAATCAGGAACGGGATGACCAGCAGGCCGGCATAAAAGTGCCAGCGCCAGACGGCCCGATAGACATCGACATGACGGATCGCATCGGAATCCGGAGTGTTTGCTTGAGTGTTCATGATGAGGCGACTAGTTTGGGGCCAGACGCAAGCATCTGGCCAGGATTCAGGGATCGATCAGAATCGATAGTTCGCGGACAATTCGACGCGTCGTCCTGCACCCAACAACCATTGCGTCTGGTTGTAGTAGGCCGTCTCGGCGTACTGTTTATCGAATACGTTGTAGGCGCGCAGGGCCAGGCTCAGGTCGCGGCGGGGCTCCCATTGCAGGGCGAGGTTCGTCGTGGTGTAGGCCGCCATCTCGAGCTCGTTGGCGCTGTCGGCGTAGCGTTTGCCCACGTAGCGCAGCCCCGCGCTAGCGGTCCATCGTGGCGCGAAATTCCAGCTGACCCACAGATTGGCCAATCGCTCGGGCACGTCGGGCGGGACATTGCCTCGTCGAGAGACGGCGGTGCCGTTGGCGCTATCTACATAGTCGTCGTAGCGTGCATCCAGAATTGCCCCGTTGAAATCGACGCGCCAGTCGCGCGCAATTTCCACGCCTACGGTGAGCTCCAGCCCGCGGCTGGATTGGCTACCGACTTGCACGCGCAGTGCAGGGTCGTTGGGGTCGCGCGTGACGAGATGATTTTTGCGGATGTGATAGGCCGCCAACGTCCATTGGCCCTTGTCGTCCCAGAATGTCTGCTTGAGCCCGATCTCGACCTGGCGGCCGGTCGAGAGTTCGAAGTCCTTGTTGGCTGGCGACAAGAGCAACAGGCCGCCGACCGGGTCGGCCGCCTCGGCGTATTGCCCGTATATCGCCAGCGTAGGCAATATGTCGTAGACCGATCCGACTCGCCAGCCCACATTGGTAAAGGTCGTGCGATAGGCGGTGGTGCCGGTGACGAGATCTTCGCGTTGCAGATCAATATGGTCGTAGCGCACACCGCCCAATACTGACCATCGCTCGGTGAGCATCAGACGGTCTTCGGCAAAGAGGGCATACTGGGTTGCCGTGTTGCGATAGCGCGGCGAGGTGCCTGCCTCGTTAATGAATTCGCCGTGATCGACATCGTAGGGATCAACCAGGGACGTGCCGCCATACGGCGAGTTGTTGGTATGGGTGAGTTTGCTGCGATTGACCTCGGCACCCACCGAGACTTGATTCTGCAAACCCAATAGCTGTCCGCGAAAGGCGGCATCGGCTCGCGCGCCGATTTGCGACTGATCGTGCTGAATCGCTGTGTAGGCGCTGCGTTCGATCAGGCCGTTGTCGGGTTGCCAGGTGTAGTTCTCTGCATTGCGATAGTCGCGGTCGCTGCCGATGTAGTAGACGCGGCCACGGACGGTCGTTTGTGCGTTGGGCATCCATTCGGTCTGCAGTTCGGTGCGCTGGTCGCGATAGATGATCTTGCTGTCATCGACGTTGTAGTTTTGATGGCGCAGGGAATAATCGATTTCGCCGTCAATCAAGGGCGTACCGAAATAGCGGGTCGGCTCTTGCCAGGCGTAGGCTTGGGTCAGCGTGAAGTTCAGTTCGGGCGACACGTCGAGCCGCAGTGCCGCGGTGACGGCGGCGTTTTTCGAGTCCCCCAGGCTCATGTCGGCGTTGTTGTGGTTGCCGCTGACATCCAACCGATACGACCATCGGTCGTCGATCGCACCGCCGCTACCGAACGCCAGGCGCTGGGTATCGTGGGTGCCTATCGTGGTCTGGATTTCATTTTCGATCGGGCCGCGGGAGGGTTTCTTGGGAATGATGTTGACCACGCCGCCGATGGCGCCCTCGCCATACAGGACCGAAGCGGGGCCGCGCAGGACCTCGATGCGCTCGACTGACCAGGGATCGTAGACAAAGGTCTGGCCCAGGCCACCATATTGACGCAGTCCGTCGTATAGGATGGCGACTGAATTCGAGTCGGTAAAGCCGCGTGCAGAGAGTGACGAGCCGCCGTTGCCGGGATGTCGAAACGCGCTGATGCCGGCCGCTTGTGTGATGGCATCCATCACCGTCACGTCGCCGCGCGCGCGCAGTTGTTCATTGGTGATGATTTCCAGGCTGGCTGGGGTCTCAAAGGGCGTTAGCGACAGCGATGATCCGGTTGCGCTGATCTCATTCAGCGTGATGGGAAAAGCGTCGCTGGATACGGAAATGGCGGGCAGTGTTGCAGTCTCGGCTCGGGCGCCAGGGCTGGCCAATAGCAGCGCCACGGTCGCGGAAACGACCGTGCGCCGAGGCAGGACGGATGTCCTGACGGAAAGGGATGGCATGGAAATTCTCGGTAGAAAGGGCAGGGCCGTCGCGATGCGCGACGGGGAATCAAGCACTAACCGAGTAAGACAGGCGGGGCGCGCGCACCGAGTGGTGCGCTCTGAGGTGAGGTATCGACCAGAGGCGGCGGAGCGCGTGCGACGACTTGCAGCGTAACGGTGCCGGTAGGTACCAGCCCTGGCAGAGAAGGCAGCAGCGGCAAGGCAGCCAAGGCCGCGCCAGTGGGACAGACGGCCGATTGTTCAGCGTGTTGAGCGTCTTGGCGCGAGTGATGATCGTGTCCGGCCTTGGACGGGCCTTCGATCCATATCGGACCCGCGGCCGAGCACAATTGAATCAGTGTGGCGCTCGGATCAGTCCCGGGCATAAAGCCCTGGGGGACCAGTGCTTTCAGCGCAAATACGCACAGCGCCAGCCAGATGGCAGCGCGATAGCGTATCGATGTGAAAGCACGGTTTGCGGAATGCATGGTGTTGTAATTCTAAACTACGTACCTAGCCGAGTGCGGCATGCATTGAGGCGGTTTTATTCGCTGGGCTCAGCGTCAGGCAGTTGCGTAAATGCACGCACGAGATGCGCGATCTGGTCCAGTTCGTCTTGCGCTCCAGCAGTCCAGGCGGGCAGGTCAAAGGGACTGTCCGCGGGAGCGCCGTCAACGTTGGCGCGCAAGTCGGCCAAGATATCCAGCGCCAGTTCGATAGCTTGCGGATTGCTGCGGGTGGATAGCGCCAGGGCCAATGCGACGGTCTGCCGCATTGCGAGCAAGCGGCCATCTAGTTCTGTTTCCATGGAAAGCCTTTAGGTGAATGGATTGATGAAAATTGCGCTGCCTCTGCTGCCCAGCGTGAGTTCGGGTGTGTGTGGGCAGCGGACAATCTCTCTATTCTACGGATGGCGGCCAACTGTCGACGCCGCATAACCGGTCACATAAAAATAACTTGCGATTAAATCGTGCACTATGTATTATTTGATCCATGACGACTTCATCCCGACCCTCTGCTGCCGATGCGCCATCACTGTTGCTGGATGAGCAACTGTGTTTTGCCCTGCATTCGACGGTGCTGGCGATGAACAAGGTGTATCGTAAGCTCCTGCGCACGCTGGATCTGACGTATCCGCAATACCTGGTGATGATGGTGCTGTGGGAACAGGATCAGTTGACGTTGACGGACATCGGCCGCCGGCTGTTTTTGGATTCTGCGACCTTGACGCCGTTGCTCAAGCGTATGGAGGCTGCGGGATGGTTGACCCGTACACGCGCCGAGCAGGACGAGCGCCAGGTCATCGTGGCGCTCACATCTGCCGGGCGTGTGCTGAAACAAAAGGCGGCGCAAGTCCCCGTCGAGGTGTTGTGCGCGACGGAATGCGCGCCGGATGAGTTGGCTGCATTGAAAGTGCAGTTGGAGCAGTTGCGGGGGCGTTTGATGACGCATGCGTGATCGGGCCGGATGTGCCCATGCCGTGTGCCATCAATCTGCCATATATGTAGTGCACGATTAATTTGCTTGCTATTTGTATTCGGTTCTGGCGAGCCGTATGTTGAGTAAATCGCCTGTCGTTTTATCCCTGTTAACTAAAGGAACCTGTCATGTCTCTCGAAAAAGTCGTATACCGTGCCCATGCCAAAGCTACCGGCGGCCGTGATGGCCGTGCTGTCTCGTCGGACAATATCCTGGACGTCAAACTGGCGGTCCCGCGCGAAATGGGCGGCCCTGGCGGCGGCACGAACCCTGAGCAATTGTTTGCGGCGGGCTACTCCGCATGCTTTCTCGGTGCGATGAAGTTCGTCGCGAATCGCGACAAGCTGTCGATTCCGGCGGATGTATCCATCGAGGGCGCCGTTGGTATCGGGCCTCTGCCCACCGGCTTCGGTATCGAAGTCGAGCTGAAAATCTCGTTGCCGGGCCTGGCACGCGAGCAGGCCGAAGATCTGGTGCAGCGCGCACACATCGTATGCCCGTACTCGAACGCCACTCGCGGCAATATCGATGTCACGCTGACGATCGTGTAAGGCGGTCAATGTTGTCGATGGCCGGCGCTACTTTGTCAGAAGGGCGCCGGCCAGCAACCATAATCCGCCCGCGGCAATCAGCAGCAGTATGACGCCGGTGATGCGCTCGATCAGCGCGTTATAGCGAGTCATGGCGGCCACGATGGCCGGGTGACCTATGCCCGCGCAGACCAGTAAATCCCACGCCAATACGATCGCAAACATCCACAGCCCGTATGCCCATTGCTGGGTAGGCGGTGTATGTTCGCCGGCCAATAGCGAGAACAGGCTGGCATAGAACAGTGCATTTTTAGGGTTCAAAATGCCCGAGCCGAAACCCATGGCGAAGCGCCGGTGCCAAGAGGGCGGCACAGCCGTGCCAGTGATAGCCGAACCGTGTAGCGGCGCCGTGCCTGTGCGGGCATGACGGATCAGCGCAGCCCCCAGATACGCGAGATAGAGGCAGCCTGCTGCTTGCAGCAACTGGAAAAGCGTACCGGAGGGATTCAATGCCGCAAATCCGCCGATCGCCAGCATGATGAAGATGCCGTTCGCCACTGCAATGCCCAGGCAGACGGTAGCGGTGGGACGCCAGCCATGCAGCAGTGCGCTGCGGATAATCAAAAAGAAATCAGGACCGGGGCTGAGCAGCGCCAGGAAATGCGCGCCTGCGACCACGGCGAAGAGTTGCCAAGCGTTTGCCATATTGCCTCTTGTCAGAACGAGGCAATTCTGCAGCGGCAGACGAATGGCGTATTGAAGAAAATTGCGGGGGTTCAGTCGCCCGAGCGTTGATAGATGCCGGGCGTCGCGGCGACGCGCTGTTTGAACGCTCTCTGGAAATGGCTTTGGTCTGCAAAACCCAGGTCCTGCGCGATGCGGCTCAGGCTCTGGCCGCGACGCAGCAACTGGCGGGCTTGCAGGATGCGCAGGTCCAGTTGATACGCGTGAGGCGTCATGCCTGTCGCTGCGCGGAACGCGCGGATGAACTGGTAACGGCTCATGCCGGCCATGTCGGCCAGCGTGGCGAGGGAGATGTCATGGCTGCGGGATTCGTTCAGCAGGGCCATGATGTGTTGGAACCGATGCGGCAGCAGTGGGGGAGGCGAGGCTGCTAGCGGCAGGCCTAGCCATGAACGGCTCCCTACATACAAGATGAGTGCAGACTCCTTGTCGGCGTGCGTCGCGTCCGAGAACAACAGGTCGTTGAGTTCACAGAATCGCTGATAGGCCGGCAGCGCGTGACTGATAGCTGCGTGGTCAGGCAGTTCGGCGTCCCCGTCGTTCTCAGCCATTAAGGCGCGAACCCATTGAGAGTCCAGGTGCAGCATCTGATAGCTCCATGCTGCGTCGGGATCGGGGTTGCAGGCGTGCGCGCAATGCGACGGCACCATGACCAGACTGCCGGCAGCGAGCCGATAGGAGGCATCGCCACAAATAAAGGTGCTATAGCCGCGGTCAACGGCGCCGATCGACACGGTGTCGTGCGTGTGCGTCGCATAGCATGCGCGGCTGTGAACAGCGCGCCGGCTTTCCACGTAGGGCAGTCGCGCGTCGCGCCAAAATTGGGGGTGGGGCATAAAGAGTCGGTAGGACGCTGGGCCGATAGTCAATAGATTATCACTGGCAGCGCAGGCCGCCGTCCATCGGATGATGGGGCGATAATGGTAATTATGAATCCTTCGACATATGCTACCGATATGGACACCGTTGCACAGCGGCCGGGTTCGGCGTTGCCTGGCCTGCATCCTGCACCTGCAGAGCCAGTATTTCCTGCTGTGATGGCGGATGCCGCTGCGCAGGACTCGTCCGCTGATGATCCCGAACCTGTGCCGCCTACCCCTCCCAGCCCTAACGAGTGTTGTCAAAGTGGCTGTATTCCGTGCGTTTATGACATGTATAACGACGAAATGGAAACTTATCGCGAGGCCTTGCGTGCCTGGCGGGCTCGTCATCCGGGATCATCGTGAGTAGCGGGCGTGCGGCTGTTTGATGCCGGTGAAGTGAGAGGCTGCAACCAGGGCGGAGATTTTGTTGCGCTTTGGCACCTATTTTTGCGCTCTAGGTCGCAGTGTCAGACGTTACGATAAATGGGTGCCGATGCCTGACAAGGCTGCGGCGGATCTCTCAACAAGGATTACGTCATGATGAAGACGATCGCAATTTCCGGTTTGACCGCTTTGGCTTGCCTGATGGGCACTGCGGGTATGGCGCAGGCTCAGCAGATGCATGAGGCTGCGCAGCAGGCGCAGGAATATAGCTACCCCTCGCGCGACGGCAGTTACTCGCCTCCGTCGACGTTGCGAATTACGGAACAGCCACAGGCCGGCACGGCAGCCCCGTCAGGCGTGGTGCGCGATACGCCGGAGAGCCTGGCCCAATACGAGCGCTGCCGCAACAACGCCGATCGTGCGGCGGTCGATCGGGCACAACTGCAAAATGAAGTTGCCGCGTGCCTGCGCGAACTGGAAGCGCGTCGTCAACAATAAAGCGATGGATGGTAAGCAATAAAGCAAGGGGATGGTAAGCTGATCGTTTCGACGTGTTGTAGTGCCGGGAGCCGAGAGCAATCTCGTTTTTTGGCTACGCAGTCAATACGTTTGATGCCAACGCACCTCCATCCGTTTTTGTTTTTTCGCTACTCATGAATGCCGCCGACGACGCCCATTTGATTGAAACGCTGGTTGATAGCCAGTCCCTTTGCGAAGGCAGCTTTATCAAAGCACGTTGCGATACGGTCCGCCTGCCCGATGGCAGGCAGGCCACGCGCGAGTACATCGTGCATCCGGGCGCCGTGGTGATCATTCCGCTGCTCGATGATGGGCGCGTGTTGATGGAGCGGCAGTTCCGTTATCCGGTGGGGCAGGTGATGACCGAGTTTCCTGCTGGCAAACTCGATCCCGGCGAGGATCCGTTGGCGTGTGCAAAGCGCGAGCTGCTCGAGGAAACGGGCTATACGGCCAAGGAATGGGCAAGTGCAGGGGCAATGCATCTGGCGATCGCCTATTCGACCGAGATCATCCATATCTTTTTCGCGCGCGGATTGGTCGCTGGCACTGCCCAGCTCGATCAGGACGAATTCCTGGAGGTGCGCGCCACGACGCCTGACGAATTGGCCGAGGCTTGCCGCAGTGGCCGTGTGACGGACGCCAAGACGCTGACGTGCACGCTGTGGCTGCAAAATATGCTGGCCGGGAATTGGTCGTTGGATTGGCAGCTGCACGATGAATCCGCAAGATCTTGAGCGTCTTGTCACGCTGGAAATGCCGTTCGGCAAATATCAGGGGCGTTTGATCGCAGATCTGCCGGGGCCTTATTTAGCGTGGTTTGCGCGCAAGGGATTTCCTCCCGGGCAGATCGGCCGGTTGTTGGCGTTGATGCACGAGTTGGACCACAACGGCCTGTCGGCGTTGCTGCAACCGTTGCGCCAACAGGCCGGGGCAGGCAGCAAGCCGAAGGTGGCGGTTAAAGTTCAGGCGTGATTATCTTGCCGGCGGCAGTGGCCAGGTGTTGGCCCGATGACTTTGCCGGCGGCAGCAATCAAGCAGGGGCAGGCTCGGCAAACTCGCCGGCAACCGGACTCAGGGGGCTGGCGTAATAGCCTCGCACGAAGCTGCGCGCTCTGCAATACGCGCGTCGTGGCCCAGCAAGGCCTGTGTGCCGCATTGTGAGCCGAACATCGCCGTGGCGTCGTGTCCGACGCCCATGACTCGCTGTGGGGTGTGTGCGAGATTGATGGGGGGGCTGCCGCGGTGTGCCAGCAGGTGGTCATAGCCTAGATAGCCCAGGCCACGCGACAGGCGGGTGGCGCCCTGGGCCTCGGCGGCGCAATGCTTATCCAGCCCGTGATCCTCGGGATTATTGTCGGCACTGCCCAATAGATAGACCACGTCGCGTGAGGCGTAGCGCACGTACAGGCTGGCAGGGCCAGGATCGCTGGCGTAGGCAGGAAGCTGCTGCGGGCCGTAGGGGTATTGGTTATAGGTCGGGCAAATGCCCCGCTCGTAAGAGGCGTAGCCGCCACCCGTGCGGCGAGGGCGCTCGCCCGTCAGGTACAGATAGGACGGCGCGTTTGCCACGACATAGCGCAGCCCCAAGCCATCGCGGCGCACGGCGCCGTCCAGATCATTGAGGACTGCGTAGCGCTGCAGTAACTGCGCGCCGCTGCCATGCGCAGCCAGCACGATGTCGGAGAGTGCCGGGATCGCTTTGCGATCGGCCAGCCATCGCACGATGTCATCGAGTACCTGAAACGCGCTGATCGGCGCGGGACGTCCCGAGGCCTGGATGCTTTTCCCGCCGATTTCCCAGCTGGATTTGCGCCAGGCAGGGAGTTTCGCAAAGTTGGCATCGACGGATGTGGGGAACTCCAGCGCCAGGACCAGCGTCTCGTTTTTGTGGTTGGGATCGCGGTTAACGAGGGCTTCGATATCCTGGTAGTGCCGGCCGGCATCGCGGCGGGCGCCTGGCAGCACGACGATGACGCGGCGTATGCCTTTCAGCGCTTTGCCGAGATTGTGGTTGGCATAGACCGGCATCCGGTAGTTGCGCTTGGTCTCGCCCAACGTCAGATATTGCCACGCGGGCAGAGGGCGCGGCCCTTTCGGCAGCGGCTCGTCATAGTTGTACGGCGGGGGCAGGGGCGTTTGGGCCACGGCAGTACCCGCAACCAGTGTCAGTGCCAGCATCAGCGCCATCATCGCCGAGCCGGACGAGCCAGAATGCGATGGGAGACGAGGCACGCGCACGGCGTTCAGCAACGTTCTTGTCCCAATAGTTGCTTCAGCGCAGGGATGTCCAGCAGTTTGACTTCACGTTGACGGATCGCGATCAGGTTTTCGCGTGCCAGGCGGGAAAATAATCGACTCGTGGTCTCTAAGGTCAGTCCGAGAAAGTTGCCGATTTCCTCACGGGTCATGCGCAGCACGAATTCGGTGGAAGAATATCCGAGTGCGGCGTAGCGTTGCGACAGGTTGAGCAAAAAGCCCGCCAGGCGCTGCTCGGATTGCAGGCTGCCCAGCGAGGCCAGCATCTGATACGAGCGTTCCAGTTCGCGGCTCATGAGGCGGCGCATCTGGTGTTGCAGCGAGGGCAGTTGAGCGGCGATATGATCGATTTGAGACAGACGGATGACACAAACCTCGGTGTCTTCCATGGCCAGCGCAGTAGAGACATGCTGTCCGTGCAGCATGCCGTCCAGGCCTATCATTTCCCCCGGCAGGTGAAAGCCGGTAATCTGCATATGCCCGGCCGCGTCTTCGATCTGGGTTTTCACGCTGCCGTAACGTACGCTGTAGATCGAGTCCAGTTTGTCCTGCTGAGTATAGAGCGGCGCGCTCTTGGGCAGGCGGATGCGTTCTTGCACCAGCTTGTCCAGTTGCTGAACGTCGGCGGCGGCCATCCCGACGGGAATGCAGACGTGGCCGAGCATGCATGTAGAGCAGTTGGGCGATTCTGGTGACAGGGGAACACGTTTTTGCATAGAGATGGCTGCGAATGGTGCGGCCCCTGCGCAGGCGCGAGGGCATGAACAAGCTGTACCCTATTGTAAGCGCCACTGAAGGCGGCTCCGTGTGATGGTTCCCCAGGTTTCAAAGGAGCTATGGAATGAAAGAGGAATTGGATTGTTACATATTGTGCAATCGAGGCGAAATTCCCATGTTTTGAGGGCTGAAAGGCCTTGAAAAAACGATCAACATCCGCACATGTTAATCATCGAGCCAAGCCGTGTACTAGTTCCGGTCAGGCTCCCCATCAAGCCTAACGACAACTCTTATGCGATTCGACAAACTGACGACCAAATTTCAGCAGGCTTTGGCTGATGCGCAAAGCTTGGCTGCTCGCAACGACCATCCCTATATCGAGCCCGTGCATGTGCTCTCGGCATTGCTGTCTGACTCAGACAGCGGCGCGGGCAGCCTGCTGGCGCGCGCAGGCGTCGCGGTGAACCGCGTGCCGGCCGCGCTGGACGCTGCGCTCAAAGCATTACCTCAGGTGCAGGGCAATGACAACGTGCAGGTCGGGCGCGACCTGCAGGCGGTGCTGACGCGCACCGATAAAGAAGCCGCACGCCGTGGCGATACGTACATTGCCAGTGAATTGTTTTTGCTGGCACTGGCTGACGATAAAGGTCCGGCCGGTACGATCCTGCGCGATGCCGGTTTGCAGAAGAAAGCACTCGAGGCGGCAATTGACGCCGTGCGCGGAGGCGAAAACGTTTCTGGCGCCGAGGGCGAGTCCAATCGTGAGGCGCTGGCCAAATACACGCTGGACCTGACCGAGCGCGCTCGCGAAGGCAAACTCGATCCCGTGATCGGCCGTGATGACGAGATCCGTCGCACGATTCAGATTTTGCAGCGCCGCACCAAGAACAACCCTGTCTTGATCGGTGAACCCGGTGTGGGTAAAACCGCTATCGTCGAGGGGCTGGCACAGCGCATCGTGAATGACGAAGTCCCCGAAACCCTTCGCGGCAAGCGGGTGCTCTCGCTCGACCTGGCGGCGCTGTTGGCAGGCGCCAAGTTCCGTGGCGAGTTCGAAGAGCGTCTGAAAGCCGTGCTGAAAGAGCTCGCGCAGGACGACGGCCAGAACATCGTGTTTATCGATGAGCTGCATACGATGGTGGGCGCCGGCAAGGCCGAAGGTGCGATGGATGCGGGCAATATGCTCAAGCCTGCGTTGGCGCGTGGCGAGCTGCACTGCATCGGTGCGACGACGCTGGACGAGTATCGCAAATACATCGAAAAGGACGCCGCGCTGGAACGTCGTTTCCAGAAGGTGTTGGTCAACGAGCCCGATGTCGAGTCGACGATCGCGATCCTGCGTGGTTTGCAGGAACGTTACGAGATTCACCACGGTGTCGAGATCACCGATCCCGCGATTGTGGCCGCGGCCGAGTTGTCGCATCGCTACATCACGGATCGCTTCTTGCCGGACAAGGCCATCGATTTGATCGACGAGGCGGGTGCGCGCATCCGTATGGAGATCGACTCCAAACCAGAGGTGATGGACCGTCTGGATCGACGCATCATTCAGCTGAAGATCGAACGCGAAGCCGTACGCAAGGAAACCGACGAGGGCTCCAAGCGCCGCCTCGCCGTGATCGAGGAGGAACTCGAAAAGCTGCAGCGCGAGTACAACGACTACGAGGAAATCTGGAAATCCGAAAAGGCCGCTGTACAAGGCACGCAAGCCATCAAGGAAGAAATCGATCGCGTGCGCGCCGAAATGGCCGAGTTGCAACGCAAGGGGCAGTTCGACAAATTGGCAGAGCTGCAATACGGCAAGCTGCCCGAGCTCGAGGCGCGTTTGAGCGCGGCCGACAGTGCGGAGCAAAGCGAACAGGCAGACACGGACAAACCTCGTTTGCTGCGTACGCAAGTCGGCGCCGAGGAAATCGCCGAGGTCGTATCGCGAGCGACGGGTATTCCCGTGGCCAAGATGATGCAGGGCGAGCGCGAAAAATTGCTGCAAATGGAAGACTATCTGCACAAGCGCGTGGTGGGGCAGGACGAAGCTGTCCGACTGGTATCCGACGCCATCCGCCGCTCGCGTGCGGGTCTGGCGGATCCCTCGCGTCCGTATGGGTCATTCCTGTTCCTCGGGCCGACCGGTGTGGGCAAGACCGAGTTGACGCGTGCGTTGGCGGAGTTCTTGTTCGATTCCGAAGAGCACCTGATTCGTATCGACATGAGTGAGTTCATGGAAAAACACTCTGTCGCGCGTTTGATTGGTGCGCCGCCGGGATACGTGGGTTACGAAGAGGGTGGTTATCTGACCGAAGCAGTACGCCGCAAGCCGTACAGCGTGGTATTGCTGGACGAGGTGGAGAAAGCCCACCCCGATGTTTTCAACGTGCTGTTGCAGGTGTTGGATGATGGCCGTTTGACCGATGGTCAAGGCCGTACGGTGGATTTCCGTAATACGGTGATCGTGATGACGTCCAACCTGGGGTCGCAACATATTCAGAGCATGGCGGGACAGCCTTACGAAGTGATCAAGGAAGTCGTGTGGGATGAACTGAAGCAATCGTTCCGTCCGGAATTCTTGAACCGTATTGACGAGGTAGTGGTTTTCCATGGACTGGAAGCACAGCATATCGAGTCGATTGCGCGGATTCAGCTCAAGCGTCTGGCCGATCGTCTGGAGCGGCAGGAAATGCGCCTCGAGGTGTCCGACGCGGCATTGACCGAGTTGGCGCGTGCCGGGTTCGATCCTGTGTTCGGCGCTCGACCCTTGAAGCGCGCGATTCAGCAGCAGATCGAAAACCCGGTCGCCAAGCTGATTCTCGAGGGTGACTTCGGGCCGCGCGATGTGGTGCCGGTCGATTGGCAAGACGGCAAGTTCGTGTTCACACGTACGCTGCAGTGAACTGTTGAGCTGTCGTAGTGAAAAAGGGCAACGCGATATCGCGTTGCCCTTTTTTTACCGCCTGGGCCGTTCCAGGGTAAAAAACGCCCCCTTGGGGGGCAGCAAGCCGAAGGCGAGGCGTGGTGGCCGCGTTACACGGTGCCTATGCGCAGGATGCCTTTGATGGTGTCGGCTGCGTGTTGCAGGGCGGGGGCCATGTCGTTTTCCAACCGGCCATCGGTGGCTTCCGAGGCGTCGACCGAAATGCCGACGGACAGGCGGCGAGAATCTATTTGTGGGATCGGGGTGGCTATCGAGATCTGGTTGCTGTCTGGGTAATCAAAGCGCGTCCATTGACCAACAGGCAAGTCCAATCCCTGGGCTAGCGCACTGGCGGGGGGCAGCACACTGCCTACGCGCAAGTTCATGACGACAAGACGCCTGCGCTCGGCGGGTGCCATTGCCCGGCCAATGATGATCACGCCATCGGAATGGGATTCGCCCAGATTCGAGGTGCCGGAGTAGGCATCGGCCAGCCCTTGCAGCACGTCTTGGATGGCCTCCGATACTCCTAGACTTTCCATGGCGGCAAATCCGAGCTCGAAGACCAAAGGCGTCAGCCGCCAGCGGCTGTCTTGGCGGGCGGCATAGCCCTCTTCCTCGAGGGTCTGCAGAAAGCGTAATACGGTGGCGTGAGGCAAATCCACCGCGCGAGAGAGCTCCGCCAGGGTGGGACGGCCGTTGGCGCGAAACGCTCGCATGATCGATAGACATCGTTGAATGGATCTATTATTCTTCATTTGGTTCACTAGATAAACTAATTGATCACCTAGTGATCATATAAATAAATTGAGATGCACGCAAGTTCCGGTGCCGGAAGGAGACAATGATGAAACGCATCCTATGCGCTATTGCTGCAGGCTTGACGGTCTGTATGGGGGCTGCCGCCGCGGCTCAGGCCACATGGCCGTCACAGCCGATCAAGTGGGTCGTACCGTATCCGCCAGGCGGGTCGACAGACATGCTGGCGCGCTTGGTGGGTAACAAGCTTGGTGAACGTCTGGGTCAGACAGTGATCGTAGAAAACAAGGCGGGAGCCGGCGGCAATATAGGCACCGAGTATGCAGTCAAACAGCCCCCGGACGGCTACACGATTGTGATGGGCAACATCGGGCCGATTTCGATCAATCCCTCCTTGTATCCGGATTTGCCTTATCAGCCGCAGCGTGACTTGATACCGGTGGCAATGTTGATGAGCGTGCCGAATCTGCTGGTCGTCAATCAGGATTTGCCGGTGCGGTCGGTGCGAGAGTTGGAGTCCTATATCAAGCAGTCATCAACGCCTGTGGGATATGCCACACCGGGGACAGGTACATCCCTGCATCTGGCAGGCGAACTGTTTGCGACATCGGCGGGGGTGAAGCTGACGCACGTTCCCTATCGTGGCAGTGCCCCCGGTTTGAACGACACGATGGCGGGACATGTGCCCATGATGTTCGACAACATGCCGTCGGCCTTGCAGCTCGTCAAATCCGGCAAGCTGCGCGCGTTGGCGATCACGAGCGCGACGCGTTCACCCTTGTTACCCGATGTGCCGACGATGGCCGAATCGGGATTGCCCGGCTATGAGGTGACGGGTTGGTTCGGCGTGCTGGTGCCGACGGGCACACCTCCAGCCATCGTGGATCGCCTGAATAAAGCATTGCACGACATCCTGGCCATGCCGGAGGTGCGAGATCAGATTGTGGCCATGGGCGGAATCATTTCCGATAAGGGGCCCGAGGAGTTTCGACGCTATATCGCAGCGGAAACTGACAAATGGAGTGCACTGGTCAGTCGTGCACAGATCAAACTGCAGTAACGAGGAGACTTAACATGAGCATGTATCGTCACCTGGAAGCCCACCCCATCGCTGGTGCTTTGGGCGCAGAAATTCGTGGCATTGATTTGTCGCAACCATTGTCGGACGAGGCGTTCGATGAGGTACAGGCAGCCTTGCACGAGCATCTGGTCATTTTTTTTCGCGATCAACATCTGACGCCTGAACAGCATATCCATTTCAGCGCACGGTTTGGCGATTTGCTGGAGGTGCCTTTTGTGCGGGCATTGGAGGGTTATCCAACCATCTTGCCTGTGATGAAAGGCAAGGCCGAGTCGAAAAAACGCTTGTTTGGCGGACTGTGGCACACGGATATGAGTTATACGCAAGAACCTCCGTTGGGTTCGGCACTCTATGGGCGTGTGATTCCGCCCTATGGCGGCGATACGATGTGGGCAAACATGTATCGCGCATATGAGTCCTTGTCCGATCGGCTCAAACAGATCTTGGACGGGTTAAACGCGGTGCATAGTCCGGCACGTTCTTATGGCGCTGGCGGGGCTGTGGTGAACAACGGGGATCCGGCCGACAAGATGGACGTGCGCACCGATGAGCGCGCGACGAACGAGGTGATTCATCCTGTGGTGCGCGTGCACCCGGCTACGGGCAAAAAAGCGCTGTATGTGAACAGTACCTACACGGTGCGTTTCGAAGGCATGACGCAAGAGGAAAGCGAACCATTGCTGCAGTTTCTGTACCAGCATGCGGGGCGGCCGGAATTTACTTGCCGCTTCCGTTGGACGCCCGGCTCTCTGGCGCTGTGGGACAACCGTTGTACGCAGCATCTGGCGATGAACGATTACGACGGCTTCGATCGTGAAATGCATCGCACCACGATCTCCGGCGAACGGCCTCTCGCTGCGTCGGCAAGGCTGCAATCGCTTTAGTACACATCGCGTCGATAGCGGTTGCTGTGGCGCAGGGCGGCGAGCCCGCCTGCGCCCAATATTTCGACCAACGCGTCATCTACGCCCTGAGCCATGCCCTGCAAGCTACCGCAGATGTAGAGATCGGCGCCGGCACGGATCCAATCACGCACATCATTGCTGGCGTCGAGCAGGCGATGTTGAACGTACGGGTGATCAGCCGTGTCGCGTGAAAAGACCGCGTCTACACGTTGAATTTTCCCATCGGCTAACCAGTCTTCGATTTCTTCACGGTGATACCAGTCGTGCGCGGCGCTGCGTTCGCCAAATATCAACCAGTTGCGATGATGGCCGGCGGTGATGCGGGCTTTGAGCAGTGCACGCAACCCGGCCAGGCCTGTGCCATTGCCGATCAATATCAATGGGCGGTCATCGGCGGGCGGGTGAAAATTGCTGTTGGTGCGCAAGCGCAGATCGATGGTGTCGCCGAGCTGGGCGATATGGGTCAGCCAGCCGCTGCCCACGCCCAGCCGGCCGTCGCCGTGATGCATCTGCCGTACCAGCAGGTGCACGGCGCCATCGGCCGGGATGGACGATATGGAGTATTCGCGGTGCGGCTGCAGCGCGCCACCGCGTGCGTCGCGCGGGCCGATCTCTGCAATGTCGCCTGCCTGCCATAACGCATCGGTGTCGTCAGGGGGCGTGAGGGTCAGATGAAAACAGGGATCGCCCTGGCTGCCGGGGTTGAGCAGGGTGCGTTGTGCCAGCCGCCATGGACGATAGTTGGGGGGCTCCCAATCCGGCAGGTCACTGCAGCCGGTCAGTAGCCCCAGGTGGTGCTGCCAGTGCCGCAAGGCGGCAGGGTCCGCCTTGTCTGCCTCGACACGATCAAAGAGCGGGCTGGCGCCGCTATCGCGCAGCCAAGTGTCGAGCCTGCGGCCAAAGCCGCAGTAGTGATGGTATTCGCTGTCGCCGAGCGCGAGAACGGCATATTGCAGGCCATCGAGCATGGCGGCATCTGCTTCGTTCTGGGCCATGAGCGTGTCCGCAAAAGCGGCTGCACTGTCGGGGGCGTCGCCTTCACCATAAGTGCTGGCGACGATCAGGACGCGAGGATAGGCGCGCAAGAGCGGCAAGTCGAGTTGTCCCAGGGCAGCGACACGGGCCGGCAGTCCGCCCTGGCGCAGCGCCTCGGCAGTTTGATGCGCCAGCGCTTCGGCTTGTCCTGTCTGGCTGGCGTGAGCGACGAGGACGGTTTGATCGGTAGCGGGAGCATGCAGCTCGCGTGCGGCCCGGGCCTGCTGTTCCGTACGACGACGGGCCTGGCGCCAAGACCACAAACAGAGCACCAGCCAGGCGAGGATGATGCAGCATGAATACAGCAGGCGGTAGGTAGGAGGCGCAAGCATGGGACAGGGCGGTGATATGCAGGCGAGGAGTGCAGTGGTTATTGTCTGGCCAGCGTGGCAAATGCATCGCTGGCTGCCAGCCGCAGGTCATGTCCATCACGCACAATGAACAATGCGGCCAGACGATGACGGTGTGCGTAGGCCATGCCATCGCGTTCGCCCAGGACGGTCAACGCGGTCGCCAAGGCATCGGCGTGCATGCAGTCGGCGTGAATGACGGTGACGGAGGCGACGCCGTTAGAAACGGGCTGCCCCGTGCGAGGGTCTATGGTGTGCGCAAAACGGCCCATGGCGCTATCGCGATAGCGCCGATAGTCACCCGAGGTCGCAATGCTGAGATCGGACAAAACGAGATTCAAGGCATGGTCGTTGCTGCCGTCGGGGACTTCGATGGCGACCCGCCAGGGTTGCCCGTCCGGCCGTCGGCCTCGCGCACGCAATTCGCCACCGACCTCCATCAGATAGTGTGTGACGCCGAGCGCGTTCAGCGCCTGTGCGGCAAGGTCGACGCCGTAGCCCTTGGCGATGGCAGAGAGATCCAGGTAGATGCCTCCAGGCTGCCAGCCGCACATGCCGTCTCTATCCAGTCGCACGCGTTGCCAGCCGCAGCGTTGCCGCAGGCCAGCGATGGTGTCGGCGCTGGGCGGCTCGCTGGCATACGGAGGCGGGCCGAATCCCCAGGCGTTGACGAGGGGCCCGATGGTTGGATCGTAGGCTCCTTGAGTGTCGGCAGCCAATTGAAGGGCATGTTGCAGCACGTGCAGGCAGTCGTGCGGCAGCGGCTGCCATCCCTGGTCTGCGCAGTTGTAGCGCGACAGGTCTGAGGCGCTGTCCCAGGTGCTCATTTGGGCGACGACTTTGTCCAGCGCTTGCTGGATGGCGGCGCGTACTGCGTCAATGGTGAGGTGCGGCGGCAGCGCCAGCCGGGCCGACCATGTTGTGCCCATGGTGGCCCCCGCGAGTGCAGCGGGCTTTTGCGCTGCGAGGGCTGCCTGATTGGCGTGGTGTCTGGCGCCGGTCGTGCCATCCCTCGTATGGTAATCGGCGGACACGGTGCCAGGCCTGCCGGGCACATTCAGGTTATAGGCCGCGTGATAACTGCCAGGTGCGCCCCCCGGCTTATCGGGAATGTTCACGCGATAAACCGTGCGCGGACCGGCAGCCACTGCGCCCGGTCCGCTGGGCGCATAGGAGGGCTTGCCGGTCATTTTTGACGCCATGGCTGGACGCCTTTATTGCGCCAGGACTTCCAACGTAGCGACGTAAGACAGGCGGCGTTTGGTGGCCTTTGCGACAGTGGTCTTGTCGTCTTCGGTGCGCGCTTCGACCCAATACAGGCCGGGCTGCGCCCATTTGATCTGGAACTTGCCGTCTTTGTCGGTCTTGAGCGCGATTTCTCCGACCTTGTCGCGGTAGCGGCTGCCGCCCGGGACGATGTTGACTTCCAGGTCGGCAGCCGGTTTGCCGTCCACCGTCAGTTGGAATGTCGCGGTTTCGTCGGCATACAAGTCATTCGGGTGAGTGACCGCGACGAGCTCCAGGCCTTTGCCCGACGGGGTGATGGTGCTGGGTTTGCCGGCGGTGGCAAAGGTCTCGACACGTCCCACGTTTTCCGAGATTTCGAGGTCTTGTGCCTGGGCGGGCACGGCTGCATCCAGGCCATCGGCTTTGCCGAAATAGCGCTTGGGCTTGCCGTCCTCTTTCCAGCGGGCAAAGACGCCGTCATTGACCACGGCGATGCGATAGGTGCCCGTGTCGTTCAATTGCAGATCAAAGGTGCTGCGCAGCTTGCCGCGATTGGCATTTTCGGCGGCGACGGTTTTGCCGTCGGGTGCGATGATGACCAGGTTGTCCAGACGTAGTGGGGCGTGGTTGAAATAGAACTTGTCGTTGCCGACGGCGGCGTCGACGGTGATCCAGTTACCCGTACCCGACAGGACGGTGGAGGACGGCACCATCCAGGTGTCGTGAGCATGAACGATGGCGGGCAGGCTGAGCGCCAATGCGGCGGCGAATCGAATAGCGGTTTTCATCCGTTGTTGCTCCAGGAGGCCTCGTATGTGCCGAGGCGAAAAATCAAGGTTTCAAATTGACGGCAATGGCGCCTAGCTCGTGCTCGCCTTTTGCTGTCAGCTGCTCGGCTTTGCTCGGCGGCCAGTCAAACGGGACGCGCACGAGTTCTCGTCCACCGACTTCGCGGGCAGCTTCGACGACGACGGCATAGCGGCCGGGCTTGAGTTCGGCCAACGGTTTCTGGGTGCCGGCAAACGAGAGCTCGTGTTTACCGGCAGGGCGGGTTGCGCCGCTGACGCCATCGACCGGGAATTGCTGATCCCGGCCGCTACGGCGCCACCATTGGCGGATGTCTTTCAGCCATTCGGCGCCTTCGTTGTTTTTCTTGGCCACGTCGTACCACACCGCCAAGTCACCCACGGCGTTCTGGTCGGCGTTTTCCAGCCAGATGGCGACGTAGGGACGGTGATATTCGGCGACGTCTAATCGCGGAATCTCAATGTTCAGGCCCAGGTCGGCGGCCTGAGCCGTTCGGGCGATCAGGCCGGCCAACAGAGCCGATAACAGCAGCTTGCGCATAAAGTCTCCAGACTTGCGGTCTTCAATGGATGAAAAGCAGTGCCAACACCACAGGAATCACGACCCCCAACCCGACCATCGGCCAGGTCGCGGCGCGCTGGCCTGCGTGCAGTTGCAGCAGCACCAGCCCCGTGATCGAGAACACCAGACAGGCAATCGCGAAAATATCGAGGAACCAGCTCCAGGCTGTACCGGTGTGACGCCCTTTGTGCAGGTCGTTCAGATAGGCGATCCAGCCCCGGTCGGTTTGTTCGTATTCGACGGCGCCATCGGCCAAGTCAATGGACAGCCAGGCGTCACCGCCGGGCCGAGGCAGCGAGATGTAGAGTTCGTCAGGCGACCATTCCGGGCTGCGGCCGTCCACTTGTGCGTGGACCTCGCTGTCGAGCCACTGCACGATCGGAGTGGGGACGGGCGTATGCTTATCCGAGGTGTCGACGGCCTTGAGTTCAGCCAGCAGAGGGGCGGGTAGCTGCGCGTCGCGCGTCGTGACGGCTGGGCGGACGCTGATCGAGGAGGCATTATTGAGCGTCAATCCGGTGATGGCGAACAACAACATGCCCAAGAGGCATAATGCGGAACTGATCCAATGCCATTGGTGTAGTGTTTTGAGCCAGTAGGCTCGTCGGCGAGAGGCGGGTTGACTGTCCATGACCAATATTGCGCTAAGGCTGCGGATTCTAGCACTTAAATGAGAATGGATCTCAAATATACAAATGCAATCGCTGATTCCACTTAACTTTCTGGCCGTATCGGTCGGAGCGGCTTTCGGGGCGTGCGCACGTTGGCTACTGGGGATGTGGCTGAATAGTTCCTCCGGTTGGCCGTGGGGCACTTTGATCGTCAATCTGGTCGGCGGCTATTTGATTGGCGTGGCCTTGGCGGTATTGCTGGCGCACCCGGAATGGCCACAATGGGTGCGTTTGGCGGCTGTGACGGGATTCTTGGGCGGATTGACCACGTTTTCGACGTTTTCGGCAGAAACGGTGGCAATGCTGGAGCGTGGGGCGTATGGTGCCGCGTTAGGCTATGCGGCCGTGAGCCTGATCGGTTCGCTCGCGTTGACGGCGCTGGGATTAGCCAGCGCTCACGCGGTGCTGCGCTGACATGAATGGTGAGCGTCGAGCGTTCGATTGGTCATCGTGCCAGGAGGACCTGCGCCGCCTTCAGTCCACTGCGCACGGCTCCTTCCAGCACGCCTGGATAGCCGGTGTCGGTCCAGTCGCCAGCCAGCGCGAGGGTCGGCCAAGGCGTCGTGTTCAGGGGGCGTTTCAGGCCAGGCACGGCGGCAAAGGTGGCGCGCTTTTCAATGAATAGCTCGGCCGCCTCGATGGCAGGCATGGGGGCCAATCGCGAGGGATGGCGCGCGGCCTGTTCGGCCACCTGAGCGATCAGGTTGGCAATGATGGCGTCGCGATCGTCCTCAGCCAAATCGCGGGCTGCACTGGTCACGATGGCCAGTTCTGCGCCGGGCCTGCTGCGGGTCAGGCGCGAGCGATCAAATATCCATTGACCAAAATGGCCACGGGGTTTGTCCTCGCGCAATTGCATCATGGGCTCTGGCAGCGGCCAGGGCGACGCTAGCCTCAGGTTCAATGTGGCGATCGGCATGTAGTCGAACGCTTGCAAGGCTTTGAGCAGACCGGGCGTGTTGGCGTCAACCAGGGCATCCTCGAGCAGGCGCGCGGCAACCGAGGGCGGGACGGCCAGCACCGCCGTATCGAAGCGTTCCCGATTGACATCGACGCCGTGCACCGAGGGGACCAAATGTCGAACGGTCGCGCCATAACGCATGGTGGCGTGTAGAGCGACGGCATCGGGCCACAGCGCTGACAGATCTACGCAAGGCAGCAGCAGATCGCTGTTGTGGCGATGGCCGTTCAGGCTGTCTTGCAAAATACGGGCGTACAGGCCAGCACTGGCTTCGCCCAGCGGCGTATTCAGCGCGGCCAGGCAAAGGGGTTCCCACACGCATCGAATCAATGGCTCGGGTTGTTGAAAATGTGCCAGTAACTGGGCCACTGTCCAGTCGCGTGGTGGATGCCAGGCCATTTTCTTCAAGCCGTACATCAAGCGTATGGCGGCAAAACGGCTGTTCCAGGACAGGCCGCGGGCCGTAAGCAGCGCGGTTGCTGCATGCAGGGGCGCGGGCAGGGCCGGTGCCGACAGGCGGAACTGTCCGTCCAGACTGCTCAGCCGCAGCGACCTGCGCATGAGCAGGGTGGAGGGGTTGCGGCCCAGCCGGCGCATCAGCGCCAGGGTCTGATCATAGGCGCCCAGCAAGATATGCTGGCCATTGTCCAGATGGCCGCCGAAATCCGGGTGCACCACGCGCCGGGCACGCCCGCCGGGGGTGCGGCCTGCCTCGAATACGGTGACTTGCGCGCCAGCATCGCGCAGGGCGGCACAGGCGGCGAGCCCTGCCCATCCCGCGCCAATGACCGCGGCCTTCATCGAGCTGCCAGGCGACGCACCAGGCCGCGGCCGCCGCCGACCCAGGTTTTCCAGGCCAGCCAGAGTTTGCGCAATGGCGTCAGCGAAATACGCTGATGCAGCACCTGCCAGTTGTCGCGTTCGATCTCGTCCAAGAGCGCATGATAGATCGCCGCCATCATCAGGCCGGGGCGCTGCGCGCGGCGATCCGCCTCGGGCAGACTCTGCATGGCTTCTTTGTACAGCTGCCGGGCGCGATCGGCCTGGAACTTCATCAGTGCAGAGAACTGGTCGGAATACGTGCCGTTCAAAATGTCGGCGGCTTTGACCTCGAACTGCTGCAATTCGTTGATAGGCAAATAGATGCGGCCGCGCCGGGCGTCGTCCCCGACATCCCGAATGATATTGGTGAGCTGGAACGCCAGCCCCAATTTGCTGGCGTATTCCATGGTGCGCGGATCGGTATAGCCGAATATTCCGGCAGACAATTCGCCCACGACGCCAGCGGCGTGCCAGCAGTATTTGCGCAGGCCAGGCCAATCCAGGTAGCGGGTCTGGTCCAGATCCATTTCCATGCCGTCGATGACGGCCAGCATGCGCTCGCGTGCAATGCCGCAGGGTTCCAGGTGAGGTTGCAGCGCCCGCATCACCGGGTGTTCGGCCTGTCCTGCGAATAATTGATCGACCTGCGTTCTCCACCAAGTGAGCTTGATGCGTGCCACGGACGGATCCGTGCATTCGTCAACCACGTCGTCCACCTCGCGGCAGAACGCATACAGCGCGGTGATGGCGCGGCGGCGTTCTGGGGGCAGGAACAGGAACGAATAGTAAAAGCTCGAACCGCTTTTGGCGGCTTTTTCCTGGCAGTATTCGTCAGGCGTCATAAATTTGGTAGGTATCCCATCGGTTTTTCAGCATGCCTCGCGTCGATCTAACGACTGCGCCACAGCATGATCGCCCAGTCTTTCACGCCCAGTTCGGGCCGATTCATGAAAACGTCATAGCCGCAGAGCTCGATTCGCTCGAGAATGCGCAAGCCTCCTTGCACGACCAGACGCAATTCCAGGCCGATACGGCCGGGCAGGCGTCGAGCCAGCGGAGCGCCAGAGTGTAGCAGTGCTCGAGTGCGCGTCACTTGAAAGGCCATCAGTGTCCGCCAGGCGGGCGTCAGCCGGCAGGCCGCGATGTCCTCGTCAGTGACATGATGGCGCAGCAGATCCTCGCGAGGCAGGTAACAGCGCTGCTTGCGCCAGTCTACCCGCACATCTTGCCAGAAATTGACCAGTTGCAGTCCCGTGCAAATGGCATCGGCCTGTTCGAGATTGTCGGGCGTAGCCGCGTCATATAAGTGCAGCATCAGCCGTCCGACCGGGTTGGCCGAGCGCGAGCAATAATCCAACAGCGTCGCGTAGTCCTCGTATTCCTTGACAGTGACGTCCTGTTCAAAGGCCGACAGCAGATCGAAAAACGGCGTGATCGGTAGCTGGTGCCGG
The DNA here is from genome assembly GCF_054780995.1 of Bordetella tumbae. NCBI lineage: Bacteria > Pseudomonadati > Pseudomonadota > Betaproteobacteria > Burkholderiales > Alcaligenaceae > Bordetella > Bordetella tumbae. Next base: position 73,508 of record NZ_BAAGVG010000021.1, on the reverse strand, counting down.
GCGATGGTCCGCGCCAGCGGCGTGAAAATAGGTGCGAGCTCCGGTGCGGGAGCGGGCATGCTGCCGGGTTCGGCGCCGATGCGATGCAATTCGGCACGAAAGGCTGCCAGATCGGCCAGGCGTTGCGCATCGCTGGCGTTGCCCTCGTCGGCAATGTCATCGGCCGCGCGGGCGTACCGATAGATATCGGTGACCGGGCCGCGCAGGCGGCGCGGCAGCAGCAACGAGGCAACAGGAAAGTTTTCGTAGTGGTCGACAGCCATACTTCTAGCAGTCAGCCATATTGAGGCTGAGAGGTGGTGTTCGGAATAAGGGCATTTTAGTAGGGTACTTTTTTTGCCGCCCCGAGGTAAGAAGCGCCTCCTCGGGGGGCAGCAAACCGAAGGCGCGGCGTGGGGCATTTTTCCCCGCCACGGTTGGGGGCTGTGGCATGCGTCGGGTGGAGTTCTTTTGGCGCAGGAGGTCGGCGTGTAAAAGCCCCGCCGGGCCTATCGCCGCGACTCGGCCCATGAGCAGGGGCCTCGGCCCGCTTCGCGGGCTAAATCGCGGCTCAACGGCCCGGCGAGGCTTTTACACGCCGACCTCCTGCTCGCAATGTCTGCCATTGACGGATGTCATGCAGCTTTGCTGCATCAACGCTGTTGCGTGACGTTCAGGCTAGGCGGGTGGCGCTAGCTCAACCCATCGCATTGCCAAAGTCGGCTTCAAAAAAACCGTTGATGGCCATCAGCCCTCGTTGCATTCCTTCATCATGAGTCCCTGTCGCGTGCCTGGGCGTGGTGCCGGGCCGTTGAGCACGGATTTAGTCCGCGCAGCGGACCGAGGCCCCTGGTCACGGGCCGAGTCCGTGCGATAGGCCCGGCGCCACGCCCAGGCACGCGGCAGGGACGCCTCCATAGAGACAATCAAGAGCAGCAGACGCCGCCAACACCAACAGCGATAAAAAAAGCCCCCACGCTGCGCCTTCGGCCTGCTGGGCCCCGAGGGGGGGGCGTTTTTATCTTGGGGCGGCCCGGCGATAAAAAAATGCCACTCAGAGTTTGACTGACTGGCATTGCCCCTTGGGGGAAGCAAGCCTGAAGGCGCGGCGTTGCGGGATTTCCCCGGACGGGATATCGGCCGGTAACAGCCCAGACATATTGGTAATAGTAAGTCGGACTTCTCTGATCCGTAGCACCGCAGATCAGTTAGACTAAGCGCCACAGGAAATTACAGATGCCACGCCCGATACACGCCACCGTTTCCGTTTCTGCGCTCAGCCATAACCTGGACGTCGTACGCCGTCGTCTCGATCAGGCCGCGCAGACCGTTGGCGGCCGAGCGCCGTCGATCTGGGCGGTGATCAAAGCCAACGCCTATGGCCACGGCATCGATGCGGCCTTGGCCGGGTTTTCTGCCGCCCAAGGCTTGGCCATGCTGGACCTGGCCGAGGCGGTGCGTTGCCGCGAGGCGGGGTGGGGCGGCCCGATTTTGCTGCTTGAGGGTTTTTTCCAGCCCGCCGATCTCGAACTGGTCGATCGTTATCACCTGACCACGACCGTGCATACGCGCGAGCAGCTCGACATGCTGGCGCAGGCCCGATTGTCGCGGCGGGTCGATATCATGCTCAAGCTCAACAGCGGCATGAACCGCCTGGGGTTTGCGCCCGATGCGTACAGCAGCGCTTATATGCGGGCGAAGCAGTTACGCGAGCAAGGCGTGCTGGGCAGCATCGGCAAAATGATGCATTTCGCGTGCGCGGATGGCCCACAGGGTGTGGCGGGTCCGTTGCAGGTTTTTGAGGCTGTCACGCAAGGGCTGGGCAACGGCCCCGTCAGTCTCTGCAATTCAGCCGCGACGCTACGATATCCCGAGATTGCCGTGACGCGTGGTGACGAAGCCCATTGGGTCCGTCCCGGTATCTGTCTGTACGGTGCCTCTCCGTTTGACGACCAAAGCGCAGAGGCGCTTGGCCTGCTGCCTGCGATGTCGTTGCGCTCGGAGATCATCGGAATACAGGATTTGTCCGTCGGCGACGAGGTCGGATACGGTGCGACCTTTCGCGCCGATCGGCCGATGCGTATCGGCGTCGTCGCTTGTGGTTATGCGGATGGCTATCCCCGGCATGCCGGTACGGGTACGCCTATTGTGGTCGGCGGAGCGCGCACGCGTCTGGTCGGGCGCGTATCGATGGATATGCTGGCGGTCGATCTGACCAGTGTCCCGGCTGTCGGGGTCGGCACGCCCGTGTCGCTGTGGGGCCAGGATGGTCCGCACGTCGACGAGGTTGCCCAGGCGGCTGGCACCATCGGGTACGAATTATTGTGTGCGTTGGCACCGCGCGTGCCTGTCAAACGCACTCCTTGATCATTGTTTAGCGAGGCTTCCCATGAAAGATAAATGCGTGCTGGTTACCGGCGCCACGAAAGGTATTGGCTGGGCGTTGACCCAACGGCTGGCTGATCAGGGATGTCATGTCGTGGGGATCGCGCGTAACACGGATCACATTGATTTTCCAGGTTATCTCTACGCCTGCGACCTCGCTGACGCCGGTCGTACCGAGGAGGTCCTGCGCGAGATCCGCGAGAAATTTCCTGTCGATGCCATCGTCAACAATGTCGGCGTCGTACGGCCCCAGCCTTTGGGCGAGATTGACCTGGCGTCGCTGTACAGCGTGATGGATTTGAACGTTCGCGTGGCCGTGCAGGTCACGCAGACCTTTGTCGAGTCGATGAAGGTGCGCCGCACCGGACGTATCGTCAACGTGACGAGCCGAGCCATTCATGGATCTCTGGACCGCACCAGCTATTCGGCCGCCAAGAGCGCGTTGATCGGCTGCACCCGTACCTGGGCACTCGAATTGGCCGAGTACGGCGTAACCGTCAATGCCGTGGCTCCGGGGCCGGTCGAGACGGAGCTGTTCCGTCTCGCGCAACCCGCGGGCAGCGAAGGCGAGCGGCGCGCGTTGGCATCCATTCCGATGAAACGGCTGGGCACGCCTTCCGAGGTGGCTGCAGCCATCGCATTCCTGCTGTCGGATGATGCGGGATTCATCACCGGTCAGGTTCTGGGCGTGGACGGCGGCGGCAGTCTGGCAGGACGTTGAAGCGGCTACGGCTGTTTAGGCAATAGCCGCTGCAAATCGGCCGGTAACGTTACATCGGGCATATCGCGCCGCAGGTCTCGCAAGGCCTGTAGCGCTTTTTCGCGCTCGCCTTGTTGCAGCAGCGCTCTGATATGCGCGATACGCGGCGCGGCGTCGTCCGGCGCTGCCGTGACCTCGGCCGCAGCAGATTGATCGGCTGACGGCGCAGGAGCAGGCGCCACGGCCATCGGTGCCGATCTCTGTTTCAGTGTTGCCGCCTCCGGGTTGGCCGGTGTCCTGCGGTCTATTTGATTTGTGAACGCTGCGGATTCGTGAGGGCGTGAGGGAGCTGGCGGGGCGGACGCTGGCGCGCTGCGTTGCAGGGTTTCCGGTGGGGTTGCCAGCTGCTTATCGACCGGCGGCACCTCGGACAGACGAGCCCTATCCGGATGATTCAGATCCGTCAAAAAAAACAGGCCTGTGACCAGCACGACTGTCGCCGCGACGCCCCAGCCCGGATGCCAGCGGCGGCGCGGCTGTTGCACGTTGCGGTCGGCTGCCGCGGCGCGAGCCGCCACCTGTCGCACGGCTGCATCCAGCTTTTCGCTGGGCTCCGTGCTCGGCAGCGAGCGATAGAGCGCGCGCAGATCCTGATCGTCGTCTTCGTCGTGTGGGGGCAGGGGATGTGACGTCATGCGTCTAACTCCTCGCGAATACGTTGCGTGGCATAACGTATTCGCGATTTCACCGTCTCGCGCGGCGCGCCGGTCACGTCGGCGATTTCGTCCAGGCTGAGATCGTGTTCCAGTCGTAGCAGTATGGCATGGCGCTGCTCGTCGGGCAGGCGCTCGATCGCCAGTTGCAGTCGCCGCCGCATCTGAAAGTCGGACAATTGACGCTCCGGTTGCTCGTGCTCGTTGGCGGCCAGCGTCGCTAGCGCGGCGTCGCTTTCCTCTGGGCTGGCGTGCACAGGTTGTCGGCGATGCGTATCGACGGCCAGGTTGTGCGCGATTTGCAGCAGCCACGTGGTGAACTTGGCGCGGGGTTGCCACCGTGCCCGGGCGTCTACCACCCGGCTCCAGGTCTCCTGAAACAGGTCGTCCGCTGTATGCGGGTTGCGCGTGCTGCGCAGCAAATAACGATATAGGCCCGCCCGGTGACGGGCATACAAGGTCTCGAACGCCGACAAGTCGCCGGCGCCGTAGGCCTGCATCAAGGTTTCGTCATCCGCGCCCGAGGTGTCCATGGCGGGCGAGTGTATCCGTTTGGCCGCTTGCGGCCAACTTGGGACGCGAGGCCGGTCTGGTTGCAGGCAGCACGCGGGGTTTATCTGCATGGCTCATGTTCCAGCTTGGCGGCGGGTCCGAGGCCCGCTGCGACGGCAGGTCCGAATGCGGGTGACCTGCCGCCGCACAGACCGGCGGATGGCGAGTCCGTCGTGTTCCTCACGGCGTCGCCGGTGTACCCAGGCCCGACGCCAACTCGACCAGCGCGGCCAATTCAGCATTCAATCCGTAAGGATCGTCACCGCGTGCGCTGCGCGCGAGTGCGGCGATTTGCGTCGTGGTATAGCCGTCCAGATACTTGCCGCCTCGCAACCATTGCGCAAAGGCCGCCGCCGCAGCAGCCCGGCGCATGCCCTCCGAGCCGAAGGCATTTGCGCCACTCGGTGATTCTGTCGAAGGCGCGCTGGCGATCTTGATATCGTCACGTTTGACTGCCTGTTCGATCAATTTGCTGTCCGAGGCGCCCGGCAATTTATAGCGCACTCGCACAAAAGCCAACTCTTGACTCGAGTCCGACGCAGGCGTGGGTTTGCCGTAGCGCAAGGGGTCCAGCCTGGCTCCTTCAGCGCCAACCGGGGTGATCTCGTATAGCGCGGTCACGTTCGCACCTGCCCCGATATCGCCGGCATCGACACGATCGTTATTGAAGTCCTCTCGCGCCAATGCGCGTTTCTCATAGCCGATCAACCGGTATTCGGCTACCACGGCAGGATTGAATTCCACCTGGATTTTGACGTCCTGGGCGATGGTGAGCAGCGTGGATGACAATTCCGTCGCCAGGACCTTGCGCGCCTCGCGCAGGCTATCCAGGTAGTGATAGCTGCCGTTGCCGGCGTCGGCCAATTGCACGGCCAGCGCATCGTTGAAATTGCCGCCGCCTACCCCCAGCGTCGTCAGGGCGATCCCGCTTTGGCGCTGGCGCGAGATTTTTTCTTTCAGCGTTTCCAGATCGACCGTGCCGACATTGAAGTCCCCATCACTGGCCAGCAGAATGCGATTGACGCCACCTTTGACAAAGCCCTTTGCCGCTTGGGCATAAGCCAAGTCCAACCCCTCGCCGCCATTCGTCGATCCGGACGCTTGCAGTCCGTCGATGGCTGCGCGAATGCGGGCCTTTTGATCACCGGGTGTCGAGTCCAGGGTCATCGACGCCTGGCCTGCATAGGTGACGATTGCCACGCGATCCTGAGGGCGCAGTTCCGCTACGAGCTGTTTGAGCGCCCCCTTCAATAGCGGCAATTTGTCGCGAGAGCTCATCGAGCCGGAGGTATCGATCAGGAACACCAGATTGGCCGCGGGGATGTCCGCAGGGGCTACTTGATAACCCTGGACGCCGATTTTCAATAGCTGACGTTTCGGATTCCACGGCGCCGCAGCGACTTCGGTGGCAATGTTGAACGGCGTCTCCTTGTTCGTTGGCGCTGCGTAGTCATAGTCAAAATAATTGATGAATTCTTCCGCGCGCACTACGGCGGCCGGCGGCAGCTGTCCGCCATTCAACAAGCGCCGGACATTTGTATAGGCCCCTGTATCGACATCGACGCCAAATGTGGAAATGGGTTGTTCCTGAGCCGCGATGACCGGGTTGTCCTGGTAACGCGCATAGTTTTCACGATCCTCGATCTGCTGGGGATACGGTTCGTGTGCGGTGAAAAATGCCTGGTCCACCTTGCGCGAACCCAAGTAGGCCGGGGCGGCCGATTCGCTTTGGAGCGCTGAGGTTGGGGCCGGGCGAGCCCGCCGTGCATCCTCTGTATGGCGCGATAGTGTGGAGTTGCCCGTGTCCTGCTGCATTTTTGTCGGTGCAGTGGCCGGTGTCGCTGGCCGATTGGTAGAGGCTGTAGATGCAGTCGTGGCACTCGGCGCGCCAGTCGAGTTCGCGCTATAGGAGCCCGGCCGATTCGTGGCCGACACGCTGCCTTCGTTCGTCGTAGGAGAGCACGCGGCCAGCAACGCCGCCATCAGAGCCGTGCAGATAAAGCGCGTCGGTGTGTTGTGCAGGGTCATGGTTCCGATCCTTGTGTTGTTTGATGAGCGCTCCCAGGGATGGGCGGTGCGGTCCGGCGTTTCCTTGGCGAGTACTACGGTTAAACGCGCGAGTGGTGGGAACGGGGTTAAAACGCCGCCGCGACTTTGCAAACAAACGTATCCGTGTCGAAATAGCGCCTCCCGCCTGCGAGGCATATGCCGTTGCCGAGTAAACTTGCGCCATGGCCAAGTCTCGAACCGTATATGTCTGCGCCGAATGTGGCGGCACCAGTCCCAAATGGCAGGGCAAATGCCCGCATTGCGCTGCCTGGAACACTCTCGAAGAAACCATCGAATCCTCGGGGCCGGCAGCTGCCGCGCATCGCTATGCGCCGCTCGCCTCATCGAGCCCCGTACGCAGCCTGGCCGATATCGAGCCTCGCGAAACCCCGCGCCAGCCCACCGGGCTGGACGAGTTCGATCGTGTCTTGGGCGGTGGCCTGGTCGCTGGCGCCGTCGTCCTGATTGGCGGCGATCCGGGCATTGGTAAATCGACCTTGCTGTTGCAGGCACTGGCCGCCATGTCGGCCAGCACGCGGGTGCTGTATGTCACAGGCGAAGAATCCGCGGAGCAAGTCGCATTGCGAGCCCGCCGCCTGGGGCTGCAAACCGGCAACGTCAGCCTGCTGGCGGAAATCCGTCTCGAGTCCATCCAGGCTGCCGTCTCCGAACAGCAGCCTACCGTTGCCGTCATCGATTCGATTCAGACCTTATACAGCGGCGAGTTGACTGCCGCGCCTGGTTCGGTTTCCCAGGTTCGCGAATGCGCAGCCCAATTGACCCGCTTGGCCAAGCAGACCGGCATCGCTATCGTGATGATCGGCCACGTCACCAAGGACGGCGCCTTGGCCGGGCCTCGCGTGTTGGAACACATCGTTGACACCGTGCTGTACTTCGAAGGCGACACCCATTCGTCGTTCCGATTGGTGCGAGCCTTCAAAAATCGTTTCGGCGCGGTCAACGAGCTAGGCGTATTCGCCATGACCGATCGTGGCCTGCGAGGTGTGGCCAATCCTTCCGCGTTGTTTTTGTCTCAACACGAACAACAAGTGTCGGGCTCTTGCGTGATGGCGACCCAAGAGGGAACGCGGCCGTTGCTGGTCGAGATCCAGGCGCTGGTCGACAGCTCCCACGCGCCCAATCCCCGGCGCCTGACAGTTGGCCTGGAGGGCAATCGCCTGGCGATGTTGCTGGCCGTGTTGCACCGTCATGCAGGCGTATCCACATTTGACCAGGATGTCTTTGTCAATGCGGTGGGCGGCGTGCGCATTACCGAACCGGCGGCAGACTTGCCCGTATTGCTGGCCATCATGTCCTCGCTGCGTGATCGTCCCTTGCCGCGTGGACTGATCGCCTTTGGCGAAGTCGGCCTGGCAGGTGAAATTCGCCCCGCGCCGCGCGGGCAAGAGCGTTTGCGCGAAGCAGCCAAACTGGGATTCAGCATCGCCTTGATCCCCAAAGCCAATGCGCCGCGCCAACCTGTCGAGGGATTGGAAATCTGGGCAGTCGATCGCCTGGATGCCGCGCTGGACAAGCTTCGTTAAGCCATGAGTCTCTGGGTGATAGGCGTTTGCCTGATCTGCGGCGCGTTGATCGGCTTTCTGGGTGGCGTGTTGGGGATCGGCGGCGGCCTTATCGCTATCCCGGCGCTGGTCTTGCTGATGGATATGTCTCAGCAATTGGCTCAGGGCACGGCCTTGATCATGGTGTTGCCCACGATCGTCATGGCCGTACGCAAATATAACCAGAAGGCGCGTATCGATCGCCGAGTCGCCGGGGCAGGGGCGATAGGGGCGGTGCTGTTCACCTGGGTTGGTGCGCAACTGGCGTTGGGAATCTCATCCAGTACGTTGAGGATCAGTTTCGCAGTCTTCTTGTTTTTTGTCGCCGCGTTCTACGTCTATCGAATCGTGAAGCCGCCGCGCGCGGCCGTGGTGAAAAGCGAGACACCGGGCCGCCTTGTCCCGCAACTGACGCCGGGACGTTCGGCTGCTCTGGGTGTGGTGTGCGGCACCTTGGGAGGCTTTTTCGGTGTAGGAGGCGCGGTGTTGGCTGTGCCCATTTTGACTGCCGTCTTCCGCCTGCCGCAGACCTCTGCGCAGGCATTGGCGCTCACCATGATCATTCCCGGCTCCACGATTGCGCTGATGACGTACAGTTGGGCCGGGCAAGCAAATTGGTGGATTGGTTTGCCATTGGCGGCCGGGAGCTTGTTGTTCGTGCCGGTGGGCGTGCGTCTGGCTTATCGATTACCCGAACGCAAATTGCGCGCATGCTTCGCCGCCATGTTATTTGCGACGGTGGTGCTATTGATCTTTGAGGCATGACGCCGTGTCACGCATTATTTCGGTAGTTATGACTATTCGTGAGCGGGCGCAAAATTTGCGAAAGACGGCGAACCAATTTCCCCCAGGTCCCTCCAACGAACACGAGCTATTGGCTCGGTTTGCTTAGGAGTACCTTTATGACAACGCCTACTCGTATTGCCACTTTTCTGTTCCAGTCCGCACTGTGCCTGGGACTGGCCGCTGGCCCGGCTTTTGCCAGCCAGAAAGACGTCAAGACGCAGAGTGATGCTCACACGCTGACGCGAGACAGAGGAACGGCTGAACACGTTTCGTCGACGCAGCCTGCTGCCAAGGCATCCGCGTCGCACGCGGCAAAGACCGGTTCACATGTCGCTCATGCCAAGGCATCGAAGTCCGTCGCTTCCAAGGAAACGGCAACCAAGACTCAGGCATCAAAGACCAGCGCTGCAAAGACCGAGTCGTCGGCGAAAGCACATGCTAGCGCACACCAAACCTCCAGCGGTACATCGACGACTCACGGCAACAGCATGTAGACAACGGATTCGCCCGCCGGTCCAGGTTTGTTCCCCAGAGGAATCAGGCAGGTCCCGGCTCGGAAATCACCCGAAAATTGCGCACGACTCTCCAATACCACGCGTGTAGCAGCATCGCCGACAGTGCCAGACCCATCATGGCCATTAGCCACATGGTGCCGGCGCCCGTCGGCGAGCCGGGCAGCAGTAGCGTACGCAGCCAGTCCAGGCCACCGCGTCCCGGCCCGAAACCCAACCACCATCCGCCCAACAGGCCCACGCCCGCCAGAGCGACAACCTGCAGCAACAGTGGTACGACCGCGACCTTGTAGGCGCGCAGCACATACGAGTTGATGCATTGCATCGAGTCGCATAAATGGAATAGCGGAATGATCGTCAATAGTGTGCCCGCCACCGCGGCCACCTGCGGGTCATCCGTATAAGCCGCCAAAATCAACGGCCGTCCTACCAACAGCACGGTGGCAGTCAGCAACGCACCCAGCAATCCCAGCGCCATGCCGGCGAGGCTGTTGCGCTGCGCCTGCCCCAGGTCTCCTGCGCCGATGGATTGCGCGGTCAGCGCAGCGGTGGCAACCCCCAGTGCCATGGGCATCATGTAGCATAGGGCAGCGAGATTTGACATGATCTGGTGGCCACCACTGACATAAGTCCCCTCGCGAGCAACCAGCAGCGCCATGAACGTAAAGGCCGACACCTCGACGAGATACGACCCGCCCATAGGCAGTCCCAGGCGCAGGAGTTCTTTCTGTGCAAGCCAGGCAGGACGGCCCAACGTCAGCGCAAAGCGGCTGAAGTACCGGTCGTGCGTAATGACCCACAGGCCAACACTCAGGCTCAACCAGGATGTGAGTGCCGTCGCCATGCCAGCGCCCGTCGCACCCATTGCAGGCAGTCCCAGGTTACCGTAGATCAAGACCCAATTCAGGAACGCCTTGACTCCTACGGCAGACAGGTTGATCACCATGACGATCTTGGGGCGAGAGACCGCCGTCCCCAATGCATAAATCGTGCGAAACACCAGTGCGGCCGGCAGTGCGAGCGCCAAGGCGCGCAAGTATCCGGCCACGCGTTCGCGCACCTCGGGTGCAACGTCACCCGACAGGGACAGCCAGACATCCGGAAACATCATCAGCACGGCGCCGACAAAGGCCAGCCCCAGTGCGAGCCAGACACCTTGACCCCAACTGCGTCCGACTTCGTGATAGCGTCCTGCCCCAAATTGCTGGGCCTGGATCGGAATCAGCGCATGCACCACGCCCATCAAGCCCACGAAAACCGTGATGTAGACCGAGATCGACAGTGACATCGCCGCCAGGTCGGCGGCGCTGGCGTGTCCGGTCATGGCGGTATCCAGTACGCCAAACGCAATGCCCGCCCATTGGCTGATCAGGACGGGCCAGGCCTGCCGGACGATGCGCAGCATGGAGGCGCCAAACCCTCCGGTGATCGGGACAACGGCAGTCATTGTGAGCGATTCACGCGCAGTAGGCGGAAAATCTCGTGGCGATCTGCCTGTCGGCCCCCGCGCCAGAGCTCCGTCGCGCCGTCGCTGTAGGCGGCATTACCGTCTCGCAGGCGTTCACGCGTCGTTTGTTGCAACACGAGCGGGCATTTTGAGTCGTAGCTCAGCGTCAGATTATCGAAAATCAATAACGAGGCACGCTGACCGCTACCCACACTCAGTCCACGGACGCATTCGTCCGGTTTGCGATGTTGCGCCAGGGCGGTATTCAATTCGGCCGACATGTCACGGTAACTGCGCGCGTAGTCCACCGCGGGTTGCCACAACAGCACCAGCAAAATCCACGTCGCCGTCAGGCCGCTGGCCGACAGGACGGTGCCGCGCCACAGGGCTGACGGATGCGAACGCAAGCGCCACACCACCAAGGCCGCCCAGGCCAACGTGATGACCAGGGCGATGGCGAACGCCACCCACGAAATCGACGGTTCATACCCCGTGGTTTGCCGTGCGATATTGCGGGAAATCTGGGCGGGCCAGCCGAAATGCAATGCTACCCATCCCAGCCAGGCCGTCGCGAGCGTGAGTGAAAAACACATCACGGCAAACCAGTCCAGGGTATTGACCACGCCGCGGCGCAATGTCGGCAGCGAGAATGCTCCCAGCACGGCGCAGGGCACTGCCAGCATGATGAATTCGGCGTCGGTGGGTTCTTCCAGGAATACCAGTTCCAGCGCGGCAAACGCCGCGAGTCCCAGCGCGAACCAGATGTGCGGCGCGTAGAGCCATTCGCGCCAGCGCCATACCGCCAGCAGGGCGAGCGGCCATGTCGGCCACAAATACCAGGGCAGATCGCGCACCGTCCGGCCGAAATCCGACAGACTGGGCCAGCTAAAGGAAGAAAGATTCCAGGTTTTCCAGTTGCTGATCCAATATTCGCTGCCTTGCGACGCGGGGATCCACCAGGCCAGTGTCAGGACTGCGGTGACCCCTATCGCCAATGGCAGCCATTGACGCCGTGCCCACAGCGCGCCGCGAGGGTGAAAGGCTACCAGCGCGGCCAACATAATGGGCAAGGCGCCTACCCAGCCTCGGGTCAGAAACGCCGCAGCCAGGGACACACCCAGGGTGATCGCGCCCGATGTGGGGCGATCCAGCGTCCGTGCCAGGGCATAAAAGGCCAGCGCCTGCCATGCCATGATCGCCGGAACCACCGAGGTCTCATGGGTGCGTTGCAGAATTCCCACCGTGGCCAGCAGCAGCAGCAATGCCGCGTCGGCCAACATGCGCCCGTAGTCGCGAGACGAGGGCTCGCCACCAAAAGGCAGCGCCAGCGGCTGCGCCTCTGTGCGGCGTCCAACCAGATAGGTTCCGTACCAGACACTGCCGGTCGTGATGGCAAACCACAGCAAATTGGGCAGCCTGCCGGCCGTGATGTCGCCCAGCCAAGGGCCGAACAACTGCATGCATATCGCGCCAGCCCAGGTGATGAGCGGACCTTCTTCTGCGTAGGCCAGTTGGCCGACCTGCGGCCACAACCAGGTCGTGCCACCTTCGCGCAGGGCGGTGATCATGGTGGCCAAGCCGACAGCATCGTCCGTTTTCCAGGGGTCGCGCATGAACAAGCCGGCCAGAATATAGGCCAGCGAGAGTCCCAACAGCACTAACCGAGGTAATTTGGCGGTGGCCGAGGCAGTGAGTCGGGCTGGAGTCGAACGCGTTATCGGAGACACGGAGCTAATGTAACTGAGCAGTCCGGGCCTGTGGCCCTGAAATGGGGATGGATCGGATCAATATGGAAAAAAAAGCAGCCCGAAGGCTGCTTTTTTGAGCATCTTGGGAGACGCCAGTTTACGACGCGGATTTGACCGTGCCAGCCGTACGGGCGAAACGGGCGCGGAATTTTTCAACGCGGCCGGTTTCGACGATACGGGTTTGCGCACCCGTGTAGAAGGGGTGGGACTCGGACGTCACGTCGCACTTGAAGAGCGGGTAGGTCTTGCCGTCGAGTTCGATGGTTTCGCGGCTGTTGAGCGTCGAGCGCGTGATGAATTTGTTGCCCGTTTGCAGGTCAACGAACACCACGTCACGGTATTCGGGGTGAATGCCTTCTTTCATGATTAATTCCGGTTCTTCCGGTCTTGCCGGGGGGTTAGCGGGTCGCCAGCCTCGCGGGGGAATGCGCACTCAGGGCAGTAAATCCCTGGCGCAGCCAACCCATTCGCAGGCCACGTATCCAAAAAGCAACTTCGTATTCTAACACGCCCTAGAGGTTCGTGCGCAATGTCCAGATTTCGGGAAAGAGCACGACGTCCAGCATTTTGCGCAAATAGCCTACGCCCGAGGTGCCGCCGGTCCCTCGTTTGAACCCGATCACCCGTTCGACCGTGGTTACGTGTCGAAAACGCCACAAACGAAAGGCATCCTCCAGATCGGTGAGCTTTTCCCCTAATTGATACAGATCCCAATATTGGTCGGGCTGGCGATACACCGTCAGCCACGCCGCCTCAACGCTCGGGTCGGCCTGGTAGGGCTGTGTCCAGTCGCGCTCCAGGTGGTTTTGCGCAATGTGCAGGCCATTGCGGGCCAGCAGGCGCAGCGACTCGTCATAGAGAGACGGGGCTTGATAGGCCGATTGGACCTGCGCGAGCAGATCCGAGCGATGGGCATGTGGTTTGAGCATGGCGCCGTTCTTGTTGCCCAGCAAAAACTCGATTTGTCGATATTGATAGCTTTGAAAACCGCTGGAGCGGGCCAGATAGGGGCGCAACGCAGAGTATTCCGGCGGCGTCATCGTCGCCAGTACGTCCCAGGCATGTACCAGTTGCTCCATGATTTTGCTGACGCGGGCCAGCATCTTGAAGGCTGGCGGTAAATGATCCTGGGCGACATGAGTGATTGCCGCTCGCAGTTCGTGCAGCATCAGCTTCATCCAGAGTTCGCTGGTCTGGTGTTGCACGATGAACAGCATTTCGTTGTGCTCGGGTGAGAGCGGATGCTGAGCGCCCAGCAACTCGTCTAAATGGAGGTACTCGCCATAGGTCATGTCCTTGGAGAAATCGAGTTGCGCGTGTTCGTCGCGAACAATGTTCTCGGGGGTTTCAGACGGATTCATAGTGCCTGACCTGAAAGGAAGCCGTTGCTGGATGGGGCAACGGGCTTGAATGGGAAATCAGCCCAGTTCGCGCAGAACGGCACGCACCGGACTGGCATCAGCCTGGATCAGTGCCAACGGCAGGGCGATCAATTCGTAATCGCCAGGCTCTACATCATCGAGCAGCAGGTTTTCAAGGACCCGTATGTCGCGCCGCAGGATGACGTGATGGCTGTCCAGGGTCTTGCTGGAGGCGGGGTCTATGCTGGGCGTGTCCAGCCCGATCAACATGACGCCGCGCTCGGCCAGCCATTCAATCGTATGCGGCGCATAGGCCGTGAAATCGTCCGTCCACCATTCGAGCGAGGCATGACGCGCCGTACGCACCAGTACTCGTGGCGGCAGATCGTCGATCGCGTGCATCAGGTGTTCAGGCAGGATGAGCGGCCCGCAGTCAAACGCGTGGATCACGCGACAGGGGCCCAGGAACGGCTCGAGTGGTACCTTGCCGATGGCCGGCGCATCATTGCCATAATGCAGCGGCGCGTCGGCATGGGCGCCGATATGCGGCGACAACGTGATTTCGCTGACATTGACCGGACAATCAGGCGTCAGCGTCCATTTCCATTGCTGGCGATATGGCGTATCACCGGGGAAAACCGGTGAATTGGCCGAGACCGGCGGCGAAATATCCCAAAGACGCTTCATGGGGCGGCAGATATGGAAAAGGTGTCACGTAATAGGAGAGAGCATACCGCAACCGGGCGTGGTATTTATCCGCGCCGACACTACAACAGTCCCAGCTCCGCCATGGACACAACGCTGTTGCCGGCGACGATCAGGTGATCGATCAATCGGATATCGACCAGGGCGAGCGCCTGTTTCAGCCGATGGTTGAATGCCCGATCGGCTTCGCTGGGCTGGGCGGAACCCGACGGGTGATTGTGGGCCAGGATCAGCGCGGCGGCGTGATGGCGCAGTGCCTCGCGCACGACTTCGCGCGGATAGACCGATGCCTGGTTGAGTGTGCCGCGCGCCAACTCACCGGTAGCGATGAGATTGAGCTGATTATCCAGGTAGAGGGCCAAGCAGTGCTCTACGGTGCGATGCGTCAGCGCCATCTGGAAATATTGTTTGACGTTTGACGGCTGCGACAGCGCGTGTTTGCGGGTCAATTGCTCTTTCGTGACACGCTGCGCCAGCTCCAGGATGGCGGCCAGGGAGCCTGCCTTGGCTGAGCCGAGTCCCGGCAGCGACATCAATTCCTGTGGCGAGGCAGCAAACAGGCCCCGCAGTCCGCCATATTGGCGTATCAATAGATTACCCATCTCGATGGCCGTGTGGCCTCGCGTACCGGTGCGCAGCGCGAGCGCCAGCAGTTCCGCGTCACGCAATGCACAGGCGCCATGGCGCAGCAGGCGTTCGCGAGGGCGTTCGTGTTCAGGCAGATCGTGAGGCAGACTCATGGCAAGGCGGGCAAAAATCATAGAACTCTCAGCATGCCAGGCAAGCCGCTGCTCCGGGGCGGGAGTGAACGTTTTTGCCCACTCGTATAAGTACGCACGGGTCGAGTGGGGGACAGTGCCAGCCCGATCAGGCTAACTCGTTCTAAAATCGGGGCTTACCGTTACTATTTTTGGTGATCCATTTTGACCGCCACGACTGCCGACCAGACGACCCCTGTCGTCCGCCCTGATTCGTACTTGACGCTGCACTATCGCATTGTGTTGGCATCCGGCCCCGCCGAGGGCTCCATATTTGCCGATACCTTCGACGGGCGTCCGGCCACGTTGCAGATGGGCAGCGGCCAATGGGCGCCAGGTCTCGAGACGGCCTTGCTGGGCCACGCCGAGGGTGAAAAATTCAGCATCACGCTAACGCCCGCCGAGGCTTATGGTGATCGCAACCCCGATTTGATCCAAAAGGTCACGCGCACCATGCTGGCCGAGCATGCCGGGGCCGATGCCACCTTCGAGCCCGGCGATCTGGTTGAATTCACCGCCCCCAATGGCGGGCGTTACTCCGGCGTGCTAAAGCAGCTCGAGCCCGATTACGCCTTGTTCGACTTTAATCACCCCCTGGCGGGAACATCGCTGCGTGTCGATGTCGATATTTTAGGAGTGCTGTAATGACTCATCCGGTCACTGACGCCAACGCCGAGGTTGTGCTGGCTCAGCCGCGTGGCTTCTGTGCGGGGGTTGATCGGGCCATCGATATCGTCGAACGCGCCATTGAATTGCACGGCGCGCCTATCTATGTGCGTCACGAAATCGTGCACAACCGCTACGTCGTCGAGGATTTGCGGACCAAGGGGGCGATCTTCATCGACGAGCTTGATCAGGCGCCTGCGGGATCGATTGTGGTGTTTTCTGCGCATGGCGTGTCCCAGGCCGTGCGCCGAGAGGCCGAAGCACGTGGTTTGCAGGTATTCGATGCGACCTGCCCCCTGGTAACCAAGGTGCATATCGAAGTCTCGCGCATGCGCGCCGCTGGCCGGGAAATCATCATGATCGGTCACAAAGGCCATCCCGAAGTCGAGGGCACCCTGGGCCAGGCCCAGGGCGGGATGTATCTGGTCGAGACCGCCGAAGACGTGGCAAACCTGCAAGTCACCGATCCATCGAACCTCGCGTTCGTGACGCAGACCACCTTGTCAGTGGACGATGCCGCGACGGTGTCGGCGGCCTTGCGCACCCGCTTTCCGGATATCGTCGAGCCCAAGAAAAGCGACATTTGCTACGCCACGCAAAATCGCCAGGACGCCGTCAAGATCCTGGCGCCCGAATGCGACCTGATGTTGGTGGTGGGCAGCCCCAATAGCTCCAATTCCAATCGTTTGCGCGAGGTGGCCGAGCGTATTGGCATCGACGCCTACCTCGTGGACGGCGCCGACTCTATCGATCCCTCATGGTTGGCGGGGCGCCGGCGTATTGGCATCTCTGCGGGGGCTTCCGCCCCAGAGGTCCTGGTGCAAGAAGTCGTACAACGCTTGAAAGAACTGGGCGCGCTGTCGGTGCGCACAATGCCCGGTCTGGAGGAAAACATTGCGTTCCCGCTGCCCAAGGGCTTGTCGCGCAAAGCCGCGCCCGCGGCGGACGCGGCATCAGCCACCTGAGTTTGCGTGTATGAGGAGACAACATGCAGTTGTATAGCTATTTTCGCAGTTCGGCCGCGTACCGTGTGCGGATCGCATTGAACCTGAAAGGCCTGTCGTACGAATACCTGGGCGTGCACTTGCTGAAAAACGGGGGAGAGCAGCTCTCCGAATCGTATCGCGAGCTGAACCCGACCGCCTTGGTGCCTACGCTGATCGACGGCGATGTGGTGCTGGGGCAGTCGATGGCCATCATCGAATACCTGGACGAGACTCACCCGGATCCCGCGCTATTGCCCGCTGATCCAGTGGGCCGTGCCCGCGTCCGCGCCATTGCCCAGACCATTGCATGCGACACGCATCCGCTGAACAATCTGCGCGTGCTCAAATACCTGAAGCGCGAATTGAAAGTCGACGATGCGGCAAAGGATGCCTGGTACAGGCACTGGGTCGATCTGGGTTTGGGGGCGGTAGAGACCATGTTGGCCAACTCGCCTGCGACAGGCAAGTTCTGCCATGGGGATACCCCCGGCTTGGCCGACCTGTGCCTGGTGCCTCAGGTTTACAACGCACGCCGTCTGCAATGTGATCTATCTGCGATGCCGAACGTCGTGCGCATCGATGCCGCCTGCCGCGAGTTACAGGCTTTCGATCTGGCTGGGCCGGACAAACAGCCAGATACCGAATAACAAACCGTCTCGCGAGGATTGACCCGCCTACTGCAGGCGGGCAAAAATCCGAACGGTCTTGGACAGTATGTCCGATGCCGTCTGCCGGTCGAATTTGAGAAAGTGCTCGGTCTTCAGATGAAGCTGAAAGGCGGCTTCATCGTCATAGACCTCATACAGCAAAAATTGCGCTTCATCATCGGGTGCCTGGCATACATCGAATACCTGGCACCCGGATTCCTGCCGCAGTGATGCCGTCGCATTTTCCAGTATGAGAGGCAAGAATTCCGCTACCCGTTCTGGTTTGATCACGATCTCGACTGAGACGACATAGGGTGGGTTTGGCATAGTGTTTTGATTCAATCCAGTTCCAGGTTGATTTTCTTGGCGAGCGCGGAAAAGCGCTGAATTTCCGCGTCAATCTGACTGCCCATCTGCTCGGATGTGCTGCCCACGGGCTCGGCCCCCGCGTTGCTGAGTTGCTGCCGTATTTCCGGCACCGCAAGTATGCGCGCAATCTCGGTCTGCAGTTGTGCAATGATTGCTTTAGGCGTGCCTGCCGGTGCCATCAGGCCAAACCAGGTGGCGATGTCGAATCCGGTCAAGCCCGATTCCGAAAGCGTAGGCACATCAGGCAAAGCAATCGATCGTTTGCCCGAGGTGACGGCCAGCGCGCGGACTTTTCCCGACGTGATGTAAGGCAAGCACGACGACGCCGTGTCGAACATTGCATGAATCTGCCCGCCCATCAAGTCCGTGATTGCTGGCGCGCTGCCTTTATAAGGAACGTGCAGCAACTGTGTGCCCGCCATGTCATTGAATTGCTCGCCGATCAAGTGGTGTGCGGTGCCGTAGCCGGTGCTGCCATACGAGATTTTGCCCAGCTGGGATTTGGCCAGCGCAATAAATTCCTGCACATTCTTCACCGGCAGTGACGCGGATACGATCAGCACATTCGGAACGTTAGCGATGATGCTGATGGGGACGAGATCCTTTTGCAGATCGTAGCTATTCTTTTTATATACCGCCTGAGCGATCGAGTGATGAACGGCTGCCATCAGCAGCGTATAGCCATCCGGGGCAGACTTGGCCACATAGTCGGCGCCCAGACGCAAGCCCGCTCCTGGCTTGTTCTCTACCAGTACCGGCTGCGTCCACGCGGCCTGCAACTGGTTGGCGATGAGGCGGCCAATCAAATCCGTCGTGCCGCCAGGCGGCGAGGGGACGACGATTTTGATCGGACGCGATGGGTAATTCTGCGCAAAAGCACTTACAGAGGGCAGCATCAGGCATGCAGCGGCGGCCGGCAGCGCCACAAACTGTCGGCGTGACATGCGAGGGTCGGTCATGGGTGTTCCTCCTTGGGGCACCTCGAGGGTGCGTTGTCTCCAGAATGGGAGTGGCCTCCCATTTATTCTTTGAACAGACTGCCGCGTGGTAATGCGGCCTTATAGATGGCGCAACACGGCATTGGCGATATCCGCCGTCGTGCTTTTGCCGCCAAAATCAAACGGCAAGACTTCTTTATTGGCGAACGATGTTCGCAGGGCTTTTTCTATGGCTTGTGCCCCATCGGCCAGGGCGGCATCCGCATGGCGGTCTGCCAGCCATTCCAGCATCATGGCCGCCGAGAGCAGCATGGCGCTCGGGTTGGCTATGCCTTGGCCCGCAATATCTGGCGCCGTGCCATGAGCAGGTTGAAAGACGGCGTGGTGATCACCGATATCCGCCGAGGGCGCCATGCCCATGCCGCCCACGAGCGCTGCGATCAGATCGGACAGAATGTCGCCGAACATGTTTTCGGTCACCAGTACGTCGTATTGCCAGGGCTTCATGATCAAGTTCAGCGCCATCGCATCGACATAGGCATTTTCTGTCGTGATGCCTGGAAAGGCTTGAGCGCGCTGTTCGAAAATCTGCCGCCAGTACGCCATGGACGTAAAGACGTTCGCCTTGTCCACATTAGTGACGTGGCCCCGCTTGCCCGCGGCTTTTCTTTGCTCGGCGAGCCGCAGCGAAAAATCGCACACTCGCGCGGTTCCCTGGTGCGTGATTTTCATCGTATCCAGGGCGTGGGCCTGTTCGCCGGTGCCTTCAATCGTTCCGCGCCCACGCGCATAAAACAAGCCTTCGGTACTTTCGCGGACCAGCACCAGATCGATTTGCGCAGCACGCGGATCGCGCAGCGGGACGGGCAGGCCGGGCCAGGTCTTGATGGGACGTACGCCCGCATACAAGTCCAGCGCAAAGCGCAGATCGAGTTGCGGAATGACTTCAGTGCCGTCCTTTGCGCGCACATGAGGCAAGCCCATTGCACCAAACAGAATGGCATGTGCATCGCGGCATGCCTTCAGCGTGGAGTCCGGCAAGGCATTGCCCGTATCGGCATACAGTTGCGCGCCGGCCGGGTGCACCGTCAAGGTGAATTTGCGGCCGATGCGCGGCTCGAGCGCCCGCAGGATCTCCAGCGCGGCGTTCATGACTTCCACGCCAATTCCATCACCCGGCAATACTGCAATATCGTAACTAGTCACTTGTGCCTCACATCTGTGCGAGTTTGAATTGATCGAAAATGGCTAACAGCTCACGGCTGGCGCGTTCGCGATGCGCGCGGTTTTCCCGGGAGGCGCCTTCGGCGTCGCCCTCGCGCAAGCGGGCTACCAGTGCGCGATGCTCGCGCGTCGAATTAACTGGCTTGGGACGCAAGCGCAGAGAAAACATGCGCGCGCGATGGGCGCGATCCCAATGCTTCATGACGCCATCCGCCAGCAATTGATTGCCGGCCAATTCCACCAGCGCCATGTGAAATGTTTCGTCCGCTTGCGCCCATGCATCGAGATCATTGCGTTCCAGCGCGATCTCCATGTCATCCGTCGCTTTGCTCAGCGGTGCGAGCATGTCGTCTGTCGGCTTTTTGCGTGCCAGCAATTCCGCCGCCATGCATTCCAGCGCAGTCAGCACCTCATAAATTTCGCGCATGTCGTTCGGGGACACCGGCAATACCAGCATGCCGTGACGCGGCACCAGGTCGATCAGGCGCTCGGCATGCAGGCGAATCAGTGCCTCATGCACAGGCGTGCGGCTCATGCCGAGTGCGAGGGCGACCTCCTGTTCCAGAGCGCGATGCCCGGGCGGCCAGGCGTTATCGAGAATGCGTTGGCGAATCTGTTCGTACGCGGCATCGGCGAGTGATGTGGTGGGCTGGGGTTTGGCGTTCATAGGGGTAAAGAAAATTCAGTTTTGCGCATGCGTTAATTAATACGTTAATGTATACGTTGTTTGTCGGGATAGCTGGGGAAAACCCGCGGGCGAAATAAGTCATCGCGGCAATCACGCCGCGTCTGCAGCACCCCATCTCCATCGGCTGCATCTCGCGATGCTATATAGTCACCGCTCACTACCCGACCGGAGGCAGAGCATGGTGAAGCAGGGGTGGCAATGGTTGACGGCTTGCGCGATTGCGTTCGGGCTGGCCGCGCCAGGCGCGACCGAGGTGCTATACGACCGGGATGGTTTGCGCGGTGAGCGCGTCCCCTACGGCCAAACCAATCCTGCTACGGGTCAACGCCAGAGCGGCTACACCTATCAGGTCACGTTCAACGGTGCCAAACTTTGTGGTGACGACGTGAGCCTTCTGCTGTTTCCCGGCCGCGATTTCAAGCGCTTTTACTGTGCCGGCCCGATTCAGCCTCTGCCTGACGGTATGTTGGTGTTCTTTACCGGCGGCGAGACGGCTTTGGCGCGTGTGCGCGTGATGCAGGGCCGATTACAGGTGCAACGTATTTCCATGTCGAGTGACGCCAAGCGCGACAGCTTGCATGAGACCCGTTTCCTGGATGCAGGCATGGCTGGTTGGACGCGCATTCAGACGGCCTGGGAAGACACGGTGATGATTCAGCATATGCCGTTTCAGGTGGTCTATCTGGGCGAAGGGCGTCTACTCGATATTTCTGATGGCGTAGCCTATTTGGCACGTGCGCGCCGTACGCAGTACGTCCAGATCGAGCCCGATAAATGGGTCGACTTGCCCAATATCGGCAGAGTTTTCAGCCGCGGTCGCGAACAGAGCTATCAGGTAGGACCGACATTTCGTGCCGTGCGCTGGCCAGAGGGGCGCGAGTTGGCCAGGCTTGACCTGGACAGTTGCACCGATTTGCCCAAGCTCGAGTTCAGTCCTGGCGATGGGCCGTCGGATGCGTTGGTGAAATATGCAGATCTCTCTGCGTGGCGCGCGCAGACGCTGGTCTATGCTGCGGCCGGCAAGGGCAGTACCTTGCGTCTTGCGGCGAGCACCGATGTGCCTCGACGCGCTGGTTGTACACCAGACAAGCCACCCAAGCACGCCAAATAAATCAGGCTCAGAAAAGAAAAAAGGCCGACGCAAGGTCAGCCTTTTTTGAATCCTGGTGCCGGCAAGAGGAGTCGAACCCCCGACCTTCGCATTACGAATGCGCTGCTCTACCAACTGAGCTATGCCGGCGTGCATTAGCGCTAATGCGCCTTTGCCAGTAGCGCCTACGCCCGTGGCGCAGCACCAAAGACCGAAATCATATCAGAAATTTTTGGCTCCTGTCGAGACGAACGACGAATTTGTTCTTGCGTCGCGCGAACGGTTGCAGTATTTGTCAGTCAATCTATGAACGCCGCATCCGCCGGTTCATTAATCAGGAGTCCATATGCACACAGTCAGAGCCCTTACGTTCGCTTGCACCATTGCGCTGAGCGCTGCGGCGGCCGCCGAGCCGGTCACCTACGACCTGGACCCGGACCATACGTATCCCAGCTTTGAGGCCGACCATATGGGTGGGTTATCGACCTGGCGCGGCAAGTTCAACCGCTCCAGCGGCACCGTCGTGTTGGATCGCGCCGCGCGCACCGGCAGCATCGATGTCACCGTGGATATGAAATCCGTTGATTTCGGGCATGACGAAATGAACAAGCACGCGATGGCGGCCGATATCCTCGATGTAGAGCGTTATCCCACCGCCGTCTTCAAAGGGAAGTTCACCGAGTTTGACGGCGACGTGCCGGACAAGGCCCACGGTGAGCTGACTATGCATGGCGTGACCCGGCCCATTACGCTAGACATTGATGACTTCAAGTGCATCATGCACCCCATGACCAAGCGCGAGGCCTGCGGTGCCGATGTGTCGGCCGAGTTAAATCGTGCGGATTACGGGATCGATTTTGCGTTGAATATGGGATTCAAGCCGGAGGTAGAGTTAAAAATCCAAGTGGAAGCCCAACGTCGGCAATAGCTTTGCGCGGGTTTCGGCCAATACGCTCCCACCTTGCACAACAGCGGTCCGATCGAATTTTTTCACGGGCTGCTGGCTTGATTGTTGATCGTGGATAAAACCCGCCGACCGGCCCTTTAAGGATCGATAAACTCAGCGCGAAAAGCGCGGAGCAAAAAATATAAACTTTCTTGCCCCTCGACTTGCACACTTCCAAAAATTCGTTCATAATCTCGTTTCTTTAGCAGTTCCCCGATAGCTCAGTCGGTAGAGCGACGGACTGTTAATCCGCAGGTCGCTGGTTCGAGCCCAGCTCGGGGAGCCAAAAACGCTAAAGAGAAGTACCGACACAGCAAATTCGACGCCGCCTTTCAGGTGGCGTTTTGCTTTTCCGGTTTTCGTTTTTTTGCGTTGAGTCCAGCGCATAGGCTCCAACTCTCTCATGGTTGCTCCTGTCTTCAGTGGGCAGCACATATGAGGTACCATTCCCTACATGAACGCGGCTGCTCGATTTGCCTTCGCTATCGTTGCTTTTGCGCGCACTGGACGCCGGTGCGCCGTTGGCGCGCGCTCGTTCAACAGGGCTCATAACACCGACGCAGACTCCTAAGCCCGGCAGCAGATCAGAACTCCATCCTCAGGAGTTTGCTGCCGGGCCAAGCCAGACATCCCTATTTTTTTCTGTCTGTCAGGAGTCCATGATGACCGCTGTTTCTAATACCGAACGTATTTTCTCTGAGCTCGATCGCGTCCGCGTCGAGCGTCTTGCCGCACGATTCCCCACGCCGGATGGTCTGGCCCACACGGTGCTGGAAGGCTTTGACGAAGGCGACTTCATGATGCCTAGCGATATTCCCGATGATGTCGTCACCGTGAATTCGCGTTTGCGCGTCCGTGATCAGGATGGCAATGTCCGCGAGATCACGATTTGCTACCCAGGCGAGGCCGATGCCACCAAGGGATTTTTATCAGTGCTGTCCCCGGTCGGCGGTCAGTTGCTGGGTCATCGCGCGGGTGCGACGGTGTCCTGGGCCGATCCGAGTGGCGCCACGTCGAGCCTGCACATCGAGGCTCTGCTGTTTCAGCCTGAGGCCAGCGGCGAGCTCGCGCTTTGAGGCACGTCGCTAGCGTGACGGATTGCCGGCTGCCAGCGCGAGCAACCGTTGCGCGCTCCAACCCGCGCCGCATAGTAATAGCCGGGTGTGCAGGTCTTCGAATGTTCTCCATTCGATAGATCTGCCCAGGTCGATCAGGCGTCTGTCCTGCAGTTGCACGTGATGCAATGGGTAGTGCTCGCTCAATGATCGCCAGAGCTCCAACGCGCCTGGTGATTGACGGGCGCCGCTCAGCAGGCACAGGCCGGCGTCCAATGCTTCTAAATAGAGGCGCTTGGCGAGTCCTCTGCGTTGATAAGGCTCTCGGTAACGAGAATGTGGGGATCGTATGTATTGATCCAGTCTACGATCCAGCCCTGTCACGCGATTGAAAGTGGTGCTGCCGGCCAGCCAGCGTTTTGCCGGATCTTCTACATACAAAAAGGTTTCACCCGATGCGGTGCGGCGATAGCGGGGCAGGGGCTTGTCGCGCAGATTGGGTAAAAATATTGTCCCGTCTACTGCTGCGTTTCGCAGGCAATGGGGGTACAGCGAGTCCAGCTCAGCCTCCAGCCGGGTGCCTCCGCGGGCTACATCGATTCTCATGTCGCCTCTACCTTTGCGTATCGTCAACCGAGGTCCAATGGCCGCTGCGCAGGCTCCCGGGCCGGCGGCACGCGTGAACGTTCGCGCTGCTTTCCCATGCGTGTTCGGGCACCTGCAGGCCAGCATAGATGCCGTAGCCTTCGCCCGCGCAAATCTCGCCTTCGGTATACAGGCTTTCTCCGGCGCTGATGGCGTTGGCTGCCGATATTTCCGTTAGCGCCTTGATGCCCCAGCCTGCATAGAGGTGTCCGCCGCATTGCAGCGATCCGCCGCATTCGACACCTTGGCGCGTGACAATATCTGCCTCGCTGGTAACGTTCCCGGCCACGCGAATGCTTTTTTCGCAATGCAGGGTGTTGACCTGCAGGTCCTGACCGGCGTGCACTGCGCCCCGCACTCGAGCGGGGCCGGTGCATGTCAGGTCCCAGCCTGCGCGAATGCTTTCGCAGTCGACCTCACCCTGGACAAGGATATTCCACGCAGCGTGAACACGGCCGTTCACGTGCAGCGTGTCGCCGCAAAATATCGCGCCGGAGCAATGAATATCGTCGCCTGCCTGCAAGCGATCTTGAACCCGCATTCCGCCGCCCACGCGAATGCCTCGTCCAGTACGCAACGTGCCGGTGACCTCCAGCGTGCCTCGGACTTCTATGGCGCCTGCAAAGACAAAGTCTTCTGCATCCAGGTGATCCAGTTTCAATACTGCGTCCGTTGGGCCAAATTGATCCAGCAGCCAGCACGCATCCTTTGTGCGGCCATCGGCAACGAGCGCGTCCAGCAATTGTTGGTAGGTGCCTTGCGGTGGCGCATGGCGCAGATACCAGCGAAAGCCGTCAGCGCAGGGCTGTTTGAGTTTGATGAAGTCCTTGGTGATGTCCATGCGAGTCCCTGGGCTGGCCTATGCCGTGTGGTGGCTGGCCATAGGGGTGTGCTCGTGCGGCCTGTACGCCGGTGCATACCGCAACGTTGCGGCAACGCCATCCGCGTTGGGATGGCCGTGGTTTCCAGAGCAGTATCGTAAAAACGAGCAACACCTATTCGCGCGGCTGATGCCCGACGACCTAGGAATTGCGCAAAAAAGATAAGTGGGAGGTCGCCGGGCTAGTCAAGTGCGGCGAAAGCCGCGGCTGGGCCGGCGCTTGTGGGTAGTGGATGTCGAGCACGCCAGATCGGCCACCGGGCGGTGGCTGTCGCACGCAGCAGAGTGCGTGAATAGGTGAGGCGGCTATGCATGGAGCCGAATTGTAGGCCAACGCCAGCAGGTTTGCACATCCGCTGGCGTTTGCGCCTGTTCTGCCGGTGCGACGGGGAGCCGGCCCCGCCGCGTTGCTTCCGGGTCAGTTGGTCTGCGACAGGTCAATGTCATAGACCGCACGTCCCTCGCCAGATCCATCATCCGCGTTGATCAGCGCGATTCCTGTCAGGCCAGCTGCTTGGGCGACACTCAATGAGTCTTTGCCGGATTTGAACAATACGGCGCCGGCGGTTTTTACGGGAGTAAATCGCCAGCTGCGCGCCGAGCCATTTGCGCTGCGGGTGATTTGCGGATTGCTCTTGATGTAGTTGATCACCACATCGCGATTCGCATCGGGTGATGCGTAGACAATGTCGAACGCCTTGCCTTCACCCAGGATGTAGCGAGCGCTGCTTTCGGCACGATAGTTATTGGTGGCGACGATGAAATCCTTGCCATCTGCCGGTGCATCGAGATACGTCAGATTTTTGATGCGGCTGCCCTGGGGCTGGGTGACGTCGATCTCATATCGCAGATCTGGTGTGGTGAACATATCAAAGTTATAGCCGGCGAAAGCGGATTGTCCCGAAGGCACTTGCCCGGTTTTGGTGTCTTTGATCAACCACTGATCTTGTGTCGATGACGGGTCAATCCGGTTAAAGCGCAAAGCGGCATTTTCCAGCCAGAGTTTGAGCTCTGCGCCTGTGACCTTCACGGCATACACCGTGTTGGGGTACAGATACAGATCCGCAGCGTGATAAATGGCGAGCGCGCCTGGCGCGACATCGGTGTAGTCGCCGCCGCCCTGAAATCCCGCCTTGAATGGCGCGCTGATCGACAGGATGGGCAGGTCGGCATACTGTGGCAGATTGGCGGTCACATAGTCGCTGACATAGGCCTGCTGTGCCTGATTGACCAACTGAATCGCCCCCGGATCTCCGACATCAGCAAACAGTGTGCTCATGCGGAAGTTCGAGTTGCCTATGGGTGTTTTGACATATTCCACCGCGGCTTCGTGTTGTGTCTGCACGGATGCTGCGACAGCTGAGTCGGCTGCGACATATTGCGTGCCGCCATTGGCGTCGGTGCTTTGAATGGTGCGTATTTCAGCGGTGGTTTTCGAGGTGTCGATGCTCCACGCCTGGCCATCCCATTGCAGGGCGTAGTCAATCACGCCCAGGCCCTTGCCCCAGGAGCTGGCCATGACGGCCGGCACGCCGTATACCGTGCCGACGGCATTGTCCACGCCGGGATAGGTATAGGCGGGGTTCGTGCCGCGATCGGGGAATGTGCTGTGCTGATGCCCCATGATCAGGCCGTCGATGCCGGCGACCTGTGCGATGTACAGGCCGGGATTTTCCATGTCCGCGGAATAATTCGCATCGCTCATGCCGCCGTGCAGCAGTACGAAAACGAGATCGGCGCCCTCGGCGCGTGCTTGGGTAACTTGGGCTTGAACGGCGGCGCGGCCGTCGCTGATCGTGACCTTGTTTTCCAGATAGCGTTTGTCCCAGTTCATGATGCCAGGGGTGGTCAGGCCGATCACGCCGATCTTGATGGGTAGCTTGACGGGGTCGCCGTCCTCCTGCGTGGCGTTGACTTCGCGTTCCAGAATGACATGGGGCGGCAGCAGTTCCTTGCCGCTTGCGACGCTTTGCACGTTGGCCAGCGTCATCGGGAATCCCGGGCCCGTGCATGACAGGCTGGCGTCTACGCCTTCCACGTTCAGCCCGCCGCCCAGCACTTGATTCAGATAGGGCAGCCCGTAGTTGAATTCATGATTGCCCAGCGTGCCGGCATCGTATTGCAATACCGCCATGGCCTTGTACATCGAGGATTGCTGGCTGCACGTGATGGGCGAGACCTGGGCCTCGTAATCGGCCAGCGCCGTTCCTTGAATCGTGTCGCCGTTGTCCACGAGCAACGTATTCGGGAATTCCTGGCGGGCGGCTCGGATCAATGTGGCCGTACGTTCAAAGCCGTAGGTAGGGTCTTCCGCGAGCTTGAAATAGTCGTAGCTGCGAACATTGAAATGCAGATCGGTCGTCGCCAGCAGGGCCAGATTTGCCGAGGCTTTTTCTTGGACCTCTGGTGGCGATGCATTATCGTCGTCAGAGTCGTCACTGTTGCTGCAAGCGGAAAGGGAACCCGCCAAAACCAGCGCAAGCATCGCTCGCGGGAGGGCTCGGCGAGGGTTCAGGAACGGCACGCGCACAGACATCGGAAACTCCTGATGTAGTTATAAATAGAGTCGCCGAGTATTGCGGGTGTTGCTGACCGGGTTGTGACCAATGGATGTCTGGGAGATGACAGTATGTCGTATGGTGTCGCTGCTTTTCTCTTTCTTTTATGGCGCTGAGCCGTCAGAATTTCGTCATGTCCGCCTCTGAGCAATCTCCTCATGACGCCGCCGATCATCGCATCGGCGTGACGGTGCTGACCGGCTTTCTGGGTAGCGGCAAAACCACGCTGCTCAATCGCCTGGTGCGCGAGCCTGCGTATGCGGACGCGGCCATCATCGTCAACGAGGTGGGCGATATCGGTGTCGATCATCATTTGTTGCGCCATGCGGATGGCCGTATCGCTCTCATCGAAGGCGGCTGTATATGTTGTTCCGTCAATGGGGACCTGGTGAACACGTTGCGCGAACTCTTCATGTCGGCATTGCGCCGGCAGATTCCGCGCTTTCGCCGGGTGGTGATTGAAACGACGGGGTTGGCTGCGCCTGCAGCGATTTTGTTCACGCTGCGTCATGAACACTTTGTCGCTGAGCGCTATGTTTACCGCGGCACCATCACGGTCGTAGACGCGAAACACATTCGAACCCAGTTGCTGGAGCAGCCCGAGGCAGCGCAGCAGGTGGCCGCGGCGGATGTGATCGTGTGCACGAAAGCCGATCTTGTCGAGTCCGTGGTGGTGGAGGGGGCTATACAGTCGGTCCGGCAGGTCAACCCTGGCGTGCCCGTCCTGGTGCAGCAGGCTGATATGCCCTTGGATGGGCTCCTGACAGCCCCCGAGCTCCAGCGCCCGCAGACGGATCCGGTTGAATCGAATCGCTGGCTATTGGGTTTTTTGTCGATGGGCGGCGTCCGCCATCCTCAAATCAGGCATGCCGTATTGCAATGGTCAGCGTCAGTCAGCCGGGCCGTATTTCTGACAGGCATGGCGCAACTTCAAGAATCCCATCATCGCGGCCTGTTGCGCATCAAGGGCGTGGTCGGATTCGAGGGTGAACCTTTGCCTTGCGCCATTCATGGTGTGCATCGCGACCTTTATCCCTTTGAGCCGTTGGCGGCCTGGCCTGACGGCGGGCATCGTTCTTGGTTGGTGTTGATCGTCCGCGAATTGGATCCTGAAATCCTGATCCGACAGCTGCGTACCTCGCTGCGGTTGCCCGTGTTTTGAAGACTGGTTGCTAAAGTTGTCTCGAGTTTTGGGAATTTTGCGAAAGGAGCGTTTCCGTGGATAGATTGATCAGGCCTGCCGGCGAAGGCTGGGAAGCAGGAGAAACTGTAGCTTCGACGATCTCTAGTTGGGAACAGACGACCGGTCGCGCCTTGTCAGCCGATTATCGCGTCTTCTTGATCAAATATAATGGCGGCCGACCATATCCGAATATGTTCAGACATACTGCGCTGCTCCCCGAGGAAGGGAGCGCGAATCCGACCGAGCATTTTGTTGATCCTTTCTATTCTTGGGATCGGGCTGTGGACTGGAGCCATGAACTAGGGGACCGATTGCCCGCCGGGTGCCTCACAATCGGAGCTGATCCCGGTCTTCTCGAAATCGTTCTTTCGCTACGCGCCGACGACTTTGGGGCGGTCTATAGCTGGGTGCGAAATTGGGCGAGTTGGGGAAGCGCCGAAAACAACTATCTGTGTCCTCAGGCATCGTCCTTCGGTGCGTTCATCGCTGCGCTTTTCGATGACGATGAGCAAAATGGCTATGACTATTGGCACACGCCGGGCCAAGATAGTTTGAAACTCGTGTTCAATATCTAGCCTAGAAAACTGTCACGCAATTCCTGGAGGCTGTCTCAAAACCCAAGCCGTGATCGTGCGCTCTCGTGATCTACTTCAAACCCAGGCCGTCAATGGGATCGGCCCGACCGATGTGAACCAGAGCCGAAAGGTAGACCTCAAACCTCCACGATCAGCAAATGCCGGTCTCGATCAAAACCTGCCCGGGTCCGAAGGATTCGCCGCACAATCGTAGTGGCCGATTGTCGCGCTATGCTTTGTCTGCGAGGGCATTGTGGGTATAATTGTGGAACTGTCTTCATGTAGACCAACGTCACTCCAGCTGCCAGCCTCATGGGCCGGCAATGTGCTCCGGTATAACCGTGTTGCCTAGCTGGGGGTGCAGGCAAAGTCGCGGCGGGTATTTCCGCGGCGGGCCGTCCGACAGCCGGTGCCGTTACAACGGTTCCAGCGCTGGTCGTGGGGTCGCCGGATGAGTTGGCAGGCCGCCCGTGCTGGCCGGTCATGCAGACAGATGGTCGTCCCATATGTCTAAAAATCGTCGGCTTAGTATCGCTGTCAGACGAGTTCGTCCTGTGCATGGTCACAGGGTGTCATCGGTCTGATATGTGTATCGCTCCGGGGTGGGGGTGTCCTGTGTCTCCGTCCTGTGCTTTGGGGCCAGGCGATTCAGGTTCATTTTTTCAGCAAATGCCGCTGGTGCGGCGCTGCGCACTGATACGCGCGGCATGGTGCGAGCCCAAGGCGCTTTTCGGTGCAGGGCGGCACGGTGCCACGTCTAACAGGAACGTCGTGAACATTACGCAAGTCCACGCTACATTGGTTTTTCCGCTACAGGGGCTGTATAGCCCCTGCGGGCGGGCGGGCGCCGATCTTGGCGCTGCCGCCGGAGCCTGTTTTGCCGAGCGAGCTTGTGACGATCATCACAACAAACAAAAAGGCCCGGCGGTAAGCCAGGCCTTTATGAAATTTGGTTGCGGGGGCAGGATTTGAACCTACGACCTTCGGGTTATGAGCCCGACGAGCTGCCAGACTGCTCCACCCCGCGTCTGAGAGAACGAAATCATAGCGTCTTTTCAGACTCGATGCAAATTTGCCCTTTTTATGTAGGTAGACAGAAGCTCAATGGACAATAGCGAGGCAACTTATGTGCTGGAAGCTGCGCTGCTTTGCGCCAGCCAGCCCATGCCATTGACCGAAATGCGCAAGCTGTTCGGCGAAGACCCCGATTTCGATAACGATCGGCTGCGGGCGATGCTGCAGGAACTGCAGGAGCACTGGGCGAATCGCGGAATGGATCTGGCGCAGTTGGCGACGGGATGGCGTTTTCAGAGCCGTCCGCAAATGCAGCGCTATCTGGAACGCCTGAATCCCGAGCGGCCGCCCAAGTATTCTCGCGCCGTGATGGAAACGCTGGCGATCGTGGCCTGGCGCCAGCCGGTGACGCGGGGTGACATCGAAGACATTCGTGGCGTGACGGTCTCGTCTCAAATCGTCAAGACTCTCGAGGATCGTGGCTGGATCGAGGTCATCGGTCATCGCGACGCGCCGGGGCGGCCGGCATTGTTCGGAACGACGCGGCAATTTCTCGATGATCTGGGGCTGCGTGCGCTGGATGAGTTGCCGCCATTGGATAGTGCGCAGGCCGCCGCGGCGTTGCATGGGCTGGATCTGGGGGGCTCTGAGGTCACCCTTGAGGTCAGTGATCCTCAGGCGCCGGAGTCCGGCGCGGACAATCCCGAGTCGCTGGGCGCTGAGGCAGATAATGCCAGCGCAGGTGCTGCCGAAGGCGACGCTGCTGTTCAGGCTGAGACTGCGGAGCCAGTCGAGAGTGCATCTGTCGATGAGTCTTCTGGTTCTGCGTCAGTGTCCGGCGAGGAGGCGAATGCCGAGCTGGACGCAGTGTCTGTATCCGATACAGAGGGCGCGGCAGTTGTCGACGACAATGCCATTGATGCCGAGGTGGCGCTTGAGCCTGCCGCGGTAGAGGCGCAAGCCGATGTGGCGTTTGCGTCAGCCCAGGAGCAGGCGGAAACCGAAGCCGTCCGCGATGATGTGGCGGTGCTGGATGCAGATCCCGCCGTGGCGGATGAGACGGGGCTGGAGACGCCTCGCGTCGATGCTGAATCAATAACTACCGAAACTACCGAAGCGGAATCGCAAGAGTCTGCGCCCGAGACCGAAGTCTCCGAGGCTGACGATTCGCCATCCGCTGATGATGAAGACCAATCCGCGCAAGGCGGATTGGCGAAAGCTTAAAGAATTCTGGAGCTGTCTCCGTGACAACCGAAATGACGCGTAAAAAAATGCAAGACGATTCCCCTGTTTCTGATTCGCTGGCCGGCGAGTCGCCTGTTGCGACGAAAACCCGAGCGACCAAAAGCGCTGCCAGTAAGTCTGCGGCGGCCAAGTCGACGGTAAAAGTGCCCGCCAAGAAGGCGACGGCAACGAAGACCGCGGCCAAGTCTGCGGCGACCAAAGCGGCGACGAAGACGGCAACGAAAACGGCTGCAGCCAAATCCGCCGCCAAATCGGCAGAGGGCAAGCCGGCATCGTCCAGGGCTAAAGCCAAGCCGGCAGAAGACAAGCCCGCAGTGGTCAAGACGGCGGCGGCTAAACCGGCGGCAAAGACTGCAGCCAGAAAAACGGCAGCAGCCAAGTCGGCGGCCGATAAAGCGGTGGCAGACAGTTCGACGGCAGGCTCAGCACCCGAATCCGCCACGCAGGCTAAAGTTGCTGCCACCAAATCGGCGGCAAGCAAGTCGGCCAAACCCAAGGCGGCAGCCAGCGGCTCGGCCGAGGCAGTTGCAGCAGAACCGGCCGCCAAGCGCACGCGTACCCGCAAAGCCGCCGCAGGCGCGGCATCGGCTGATACGGTGACGCCTGCGGTGGCAGAAAGCGCCATCTCGTCTGGTGTTGCGGCGCCTGTCGCCAAGGCAGTGCCGAGCGTGTCCGCAGCGGCAGTTGAGCGTAACGCGCCTGTTGTTGCAACTGAACGGGCTGCCTCGCATGAGGCGGCGGCTGGATCTTCCTCTGCCGGCTCTACGCCATCTGAGGCGCCCTTCGTGCCCGCTCGACCAGTTGTGAGAGAAACTCGCACATCTACGCAGGCGGATCTGTTTGAATCGGCCGGGCCTGCTGCTCAGTCGGCGGCCGAGTCTTTTGCGTCGAGCGGGTCTGCGGGTGCGGCGTCGGCAGGGCCCGTCGTGACCGAGGGCCGTCCGAATCGCCGGCGCGGCGGAAACGCCATGGCAAATCAGCGGCCGGCGTCGGAGTCTGGCGAGGCATCGCCCGCTACCGCCGAATTTGCGCAGGCCGCGGCAGCTCAGGCCAATGAAGGGGATCCCAATGCGGCGCGTGGTGGCCGTGGCCGTAAGCTGCGCACCCCGTTCCGTCGCCGTCGTGGTGATGCGACGGGTGTCGCGGGGGCACCGGGATCGGTGGAGGGCGCGCCGGCCGCGCCGTCGGGCGAGGCGGTTGGCGGTCGCGGCGCTGAGCGCGAGGCCGAGCAAATGCTCTCTTATTTAGAGCATGCCGATCGCAGCGAGCAGCGCCTGGGCAAATATCTGAATAGCGATGCAGCGATGCCCAAGCTGCACAAAGTCCTGGCGGACGCGGGCGTTGGTTCGCGCCGCGAAATGGAAGAATTGATCACTGCCGGCCGCGTGTCGGTCAACGGTGAGCCCGCGCACATCGGTCAGCGCGTCTCGCCCTCGGACCTGGTCCGGGTCAACGGCAAGCCGGTTGCTCGCACCAATACGCGAAAACCGCCTCGTGTCATCCTGTATCACAAGCCTGCAGGCGAAATCGTGAGCCACGACGATCCTGGTGGCCGCGCCAATGTGTTCGCGCGTTTGCCCAAGCTGCGTACTGGCAAATGGCTGTCGGTCGGCCGTCTGGATTTGAACACCGAAGGGCTGCTGATTTTCACCACGTCAGGCGACATGGCCAATCGCATCATGCATCCCCGTTACGGTACCGAGCGTGAGTACGCGGTGCGTGTATTGGGGGAAATGGACGACGCCACCCGCAAGTCCCTGGTCGAGGGTATTCAGCTCGACGACGGCATGGCTGCCTTTGGCTCGCTGGATTATCTGGGCGGCGACGGCAGCAACCGGTGGTATCGCGTTACGCTCCAAGAAGGGCGCAACCGCGAAGTCCGCCGGATGTTCGAGGCGGTAGGCGTGACGGTCAGCCGTCTGATCCGCACTCGCTTTGGTGATTTGGTGTTGCCGCGTAATTTGCGCCGCGGTCGTTGGGATGAGTTGGACTCCTCCTTGGTGACGGCGTTGATGGTGCAGCTGGGTCTGTTGCGCGAAGACGACGATGCCGACGGTGGTCGTCATGCGCGTCAACCGCGTTCGCATGACAGTGCTTTGCCTCCCGGGTTTGGCACGATGGACCGCAACGGCATGAATGGTGCGCGCATCGGTCGCCGCGGCAAATTGCAGGGCGGACGTCCGGGCAGTGCCGGCCAGGTGGCGTCCTCGCCGTCCGACCCTTTTGGTACTGGCTTGATGTTCACGGGTGGATATGCCAATGGACATCCGCTGGGTAAAGACGGCGGGCGTGGCGGCAAGGGCGGCAAACCCGGTGGCAAGCCGGCAGGTATGCAGGGTGGTCACAAGCCAGGCGGACGGCGCGGCGGCAAGGGGCCGAGCGCCCAGTTCGGCGGTGGCCACGGCAACGTGGGCGGCAATCCGGCAGGCGGGCAGGGCGGTAGCGGTGGCTATGGCAATGCCGGGCAGGGCGGCAATAGTGAAGGCGGCTATCAGGGCGGCAACAAGCGTGGCGATGGCAAGTTTGCAAAGCACGGCAAGCCGCGTCGCCCCACGGGGCCGGCCGGCGAGGGGGCTGCATCGGCACCGGGCGCTCCCGGCGTTGCCGGCAATCAGCGCAAAGGCCCGAATCGGCCCAATGGAAAACCTGGCGGCGGCCAGGGTGGGCCGCGTGGTAATCAGGCGGTCCGCAACGGCAAGCCGCAAGGCAACAGCGGTGGTGGCAAAGGCCGTCCGCAGCGCGGCCCCAAAGGCGACGATTGGCAGCCCAAGGGTGCCTCGGCGCACGAGTCTCGCCTGGGCTTTCTAGGCGGTGGCCGTGGGCGTGGCGACCGTTGAGTTGTGCCGGCGCGACGTCAAGGGCACCGTCCTGGTGCCCTTGACGTAAACCCGCGACATAGCAGGCAATTTTCGCAATTATCTGGTAAAATCATTGGTTTTCATGGCGCGCATGGACCTGCGGGTGACCCACGGGTGCGTCTTTGCCGTGTGCCGCAGCATATGCTGTCGCCTGGATAGGTATTCGGGTGTGCTTCTTTTGGGCTTGGGTTCGGTATTACGTGCTGGTGGGGTGTCCCATCATCAGATGATCCGAGGGCCGGGCGATACAGTGGGCTGGGTTTGCAGCCCATTTTTTTTGAGTGTATGGCAGATATTTACGCATT
Source organism: Bordetella tumbae (assembly GCF_054780995.1). Taxonomy (NCBI): domain Bacteria; kingdom Pseudomonadati; phylum Pseudomonadota; class Betaproteobacteria; order Burkholderiales; family Alcaligenaceae; genus Bordetella; species Bordetella tumbae. The sequence goes on along the minus strand of NZ_BAAGVG010000021.1, from coordinate 38,379 downwards.
GACCCAACAGGCATTGGCCGGCATGGACGTCGAATTGGTCGACGTCGAACGTGCTGCGCTGGGCCTATTGCGCGTCACCATCGATAGGGTCGGCGGCGTGCGCATCGAGGACTGCGAGCAGGTCTCGCGCCAGTTGTCGCGCGTCTACGAAGTCGAAAACATCGACTACAAGCGGCTCGAAGTCGGCTCGCCGGGCACGGATCGCCCGTTGCGCACCGAGGCCGAGCTGCGCCGTTTCGTGGGCGAACGTATCGAGATCAAACTGCGCGAGCCGCTGGATGGACGAAAGGTGTTTTCCGGCATTCTGTCTCTGCCTGAGGCAGAGCAGGGCGCAGCGGGCGACGCGGCGGCCACTGCGCAGCAGGCCGTATTCGGTCTCGAATTTGAGGCAAAAAAGAACGACATTCAGGTATTGAGTTTCACGTTCGGTGATATCGAGCGTGCCAAACTGGATCCCGTTCTGGATTTCAAGGGCAAAAAGCGATGAGTCGCGAAATTCTTCTGTTGGTCGATGCCTTGGCGCGTGAGAAAAACGTCACGCGTGAAGTCGTATTCGGAGCGCTCGAGAGCGCGCTGGCTTCGGCCATGAAAAAGCGTTTCAAGGACGACGCCGAAATCCGCGTCTCCATCGATCGCGAGACTGGCAGCCACGAGGGTTTCCGCCGGTGGCTGGTGGTGCCTGACGAGGCCGGCCTCCAAGAACCGGACAAACAGGAAATGCTGTCCGACGCCATCGAACTCCTGCCCAATATTCAGGTCGGCGAATACATCGAAGAACCGCTCGAGCCGATCGAATTCGGCCGTATCGGCGCCCAGGCTGCCAAGCAGGCCATCCTGCAAAAAATCCGTGACGCCGAGCGCGAGCAGGTCCTCAACGACTTTCTGGATCGTGGCGAGACCATCATCTCCGGCACGATCAAGCGCATGGACAAGGGCGACATCATCGTCGAAACCGGCAAGATCGAAGCCCGCCTGCCACGCTCCGAGATGATCCCGAAGGAAAACTTCCGCGTCGGTGATCGTCTGCGCGCCTATGTGCTAAAGGTCGATCACGCTGCGCGTGGCCAACAGGTCATCCTGTCGCGTACCTCGCCTGATTTCATTCGCCAGTTGTTCGAAAACGAAGTCCCCGAAATCGAACAAGGCTTGCTCGAGATCAAGGCCGCCGCTCGCGACCCGGGTGTACGCGCCAAGATCGCCGTGATCGCCTACGACAAGCGCATTGATCCCATCGGGACATGCGTCGGGATGCGCGGCTCGCGCGTGACCGCTGTGCGTAACGAGCTGGGTGGCGAACAGGTCGATATCGTGCTTTGGTCCGAAGACCCTGCGCAATTCGTCATCGGCGCTCTGGCGCCGGCCAATGTCGAATCGATCCTGGTCGACGAAGACAAACACGCAATGGACGTGGTGGTCGACGAGGAAAACCTGCCCAAGGCCATTGGCGCCAAAGGCCAAAACGTGCGCCTGGCTTCCGAGCTGACCGGCTGGCAGATCAACATCATGACGCCAGAAGAAAGCCTCAGCCGCCAGGAATCCGAGCGCGCCGGCCTGCGTACTACATTCATGGACAAGCTGGACGTCGACGAGGAAGTCGCCGACATCCTGATTGATGAAGGGTTTACCGGTATCGAGGAAATCGCTTACGTGCCCCTGCCTGAGTTGCTGGAAATCGAAGCGTTTGACGAAGACACCATCAACGAGTTGCGCGCCCGTGCCCGCAATGCGCTCTTGACCGAGGCCATCGCCCAGGAAGAACGCCTTGAAACGGCTCAGGACCTGCTCGAGCTCGAAGGCGTGACGCCCGAGCTGGCTGCCAAGCTGGCCGAGCGACAAGTGCTGACCCGTGACGATCTGGCAGAGCTGGCTACTGACGAGCTGGCGGAAATTGCCGGGATCGACGAGCAACAGGCCAGCGACTTGATCATGCGTGCCCGGGCTCATTGGTTCAACGAGGAATAACCGGCGGCATCCTGCCGAGCGTTTGATTCAAAACCCATTCATCGTTGTTGTAATCGCTGCATATAGAGGGAAGATAGCCTAATGTCGAGTAATACTGTCGCCCAGTTCGCTACCGAGCTGAAAATGCCAGCCAACGTGCTGCTCGAGCAGCTGCGTTCGGCCGGTGTTGACCTCAACTCGGTGGACGACGCGGTAACCGACAGCGACAAGGCGAAGCTGCTCGACTCTCTGCGCCGCGCTCATGGCGCGACCGAGGGCAAGAAGATCACCTTGACGCGTCGCCAGACCTCCGAGATCCGCCAGGCAGATGCCACTGGCCGTTCTCGTACCATCCAGGTCGAAGTCCGCAAAAAACGCGTGTTCGTCAAGCGGGATCCGTCCGAGATCGCTCAGGAACAGGCTGCTGCACAACAGGCCGAGGCCGCCGAGTCGTCGGTATCGACGACTGCGCCTGCGCCCGTTGCGCCCACGCCTGCGCCTGTTCAAGAATCGAACGAAACCGTGACGGCAACCGCCGTTCCCGCCGCTGAGCCCGTTGTTGCTGAGCCTGTGGCTGAGCCAACGGTATCTGCCGAGGAACAAACGAGCCAGACGGCCAACCCCGTGGTCGAGCCGGCGTCTGCGCCCGCATCCGACGAAACCCAGGTCGAGGCACCGGCCGCCAAGCCTGCAGCGGAAACGCCTGACGTGGCTGCCGAATCTGGCGCCGAGAGCGTCTCCGAACCCGAGGCTGAGCCGAGCGTTGAGCCTCAACCTGCTACCCCCGTGGCCCAGGCCGAGCCTGAGTCCCAACCCGAACCGGCACCCGTGCCGGCAGAACAGCCGGTTGCCTCGGCTGAGCCTGCCGCTGGACAAGCCGCTCCCGAGCGCGAGGCCCCGTCGGCCCCGCCGGAACCTGTTGTGCAAGCTGAAATCGATACTGTTGCCAAATCTCCCGCCGAGTCTGCCAAACTGACTCCGCCTGCTTCTTCGTCCAAGTCCAACGCTGCTGCGCCTCGTATGACGCGCGCCGAGCGCCGTGCGCCGCCGCCATTGGCTCAATCTGCTGGCGATAACGCTTCGCGCGAAGACGCGCGTCGTGCCGCCGAGGCCGAGGCCGCTGCCTTGCGCGAGATGTTGAATCGTCCTCGCAAAGTCCTGCGTGCGCCCGAGCCGGAAGCCCCCGCTCCCTTGTCGGGTACATTGCACAAGCCCAGCGGCAAGGCTGCGGCGGGCGCGAAAAAAGACGCCAACAAGCCGAGCGCCGGCGCGGGCTCGAAGAAAACTATCAAGACGGCAGAGGTATCGTCGTCCTGGAATGATGATGCGTCGCGCAAGAAACCTGCCGACACCAAGTCTGCTGCCCCCAGCCGTGACGGCTGGCGCGCCGGTGGCAAGGGTGGCAAAGGTGGCAAGGGCGGTCGCAATCAACAAAACGATCAGCGTCGCCAAGAGCCCGTGCAACAAGAGTTCATCGCTCGCGAAGTGCACGTTCCCGAGACCATCAGCGTGGCCGACCTGGCACACAAGATGTCCGTCAAGGCCGCAGAAGTCATCAAGCAATTGATGAAGCTCGGCCAGATGGTCACCATCAATCAGGTGCTGGACCAGGAAACCGCCATGATCGTGGTCGAGGAACTGGGCCACGTGGCGATCGCCGCCAAGCTCGACGATCCGGAAGCCTTCCTCGACGAAACTCCGGGTGCCGTCGAAGCCGAGGCACTGCCTCGTGCACCGGTCGTCACCGTGATGGGTCACGTCGATCATGGCAAGACCTCGTTGCTGGATTACATCCGCCGTGCCAAGGTCGCTTCTGGCGAAGCCGGTGGCATCACCCAGCATATCGGCGCCTATCACGTGCAAACCGATCGCGGCATGGTGACCTTCCTGGATACCCCGGGCCACGAGGCGTTTACCGCCATGCGTGCCCGTGGCGCCAAGGCCACCGATATCGTGATTCTGGTGGTCGCCGCCGACGACGGCGTCATGCCGCAGACTCGCGAGGCCATTCACCACGCCAAGGCTGCCGGTGTGCCGCTGGTCGTGGCCGTCAACAAGATCGACAAGCCCGAAGCCAACCCCGACCGCGTCAAGCAAGAGCTGGTCGCCGAGGAAGTCGTGCCCGAAGAATACGGCGGTGACGTTCCGTTCGTCCCTGTGTCGGCCAAAACTGGTGCCGGCATCGACGATCTGCTCGAAAACGTGTTGCTGCAAGCCGAAATCCTGGAACTGACCGCGCCCGTGGACGCGCCAGCCAAGGGGCTCGTCATCGAAGCCCGTCTCGACAAGGGGCGTGGTCCGGTTGCCACCATCCTGGTGCAGAGCGGTACGCTCAAGCGCGGCGATGTGGTTCTGGCGGGTGCCAGCTTCGGCCGCGTTCGCGCCATGCTGGATGAAAACGGCAAGCAGATCCAAGAAGCTGGTCCGTCCATTCCGGTCGAGATCCAGGGCCTGACGGATGTGCCGGCTGCTGGTGACGAGTTGATGGCGCTGGCCGACGAACGCAAGGCCCGCGAAATCGCGCTGTTCCGCCAAGGCAAGTTCCGCGACGTCAAACTCGCGCGTCAACAGGCTGCCAAGCTCGAGTCCATGTTCGACAACCTAGGCGAGGGTACGCAAACCTTGGCGTTGATCGTCAAGACCGACGTCCAAGGCTCTCAAGAGGCCCTGGTGTCTTCGCTGACCAAACTCTCGACCGACGAAGTCCGTGTCCAGGTTGTGCATGCGGCCGTGGGCGGTATCTCGGAAAGCGACATCAACCTGGCTATCGCTTCGAACGCCGTGGTGATCGGCTTTAACGTCCGTGCCGAGCAAAGCGCCAAGAAATTGGCCGAGAACAACGGCATCGACCTGCGCTACTACAACATCATCTACGACGCTGTGGATGACGTAAAGGCAGCCATGTCGGGCATGTTGGCGCCCGAGAAAAAAGAAGAGATCATCGGCTTGGTCGAGATCCGCGAGGTCTACTCGATTTCCCGTATCGGCAACATCGCTGGTTGTATGGTGCTCGACGGTGTGGTGCGCCGCGATTCGCAGGTCCGTCTCTTGCGCAACAATGTGGTTCACTGGAACGGTCAGCTGGATTCGTTGCGCCGCTTCAAGGACGACGTCAAAGAGGTCAAATCCGGCTTTGATTGCGGTCTGACGCTGCGTGGCACCAACGACATCCAAGTGGGCGACCAACTGGAAGTCTTCGAAATCAAGGAAATTGCGCGTACGCTGTAAAAAGCGATCGTGAATTTCATACGTGTTACATGAGCCGTCACAAATCTAAATCCATCCCCGGCCGCAATTTGCGGCTGGCCGACCAGATCCAAAAGGATCTGGCTGGCCTCATTCAGCGCGAGATCGACGTATCCCGCGCTGGATTGATCACGCTGTCCGGTGTGGAGCTGTCGGCTGATTATGCGCATGCCAAGGTCTATTTCACGGTGATGGGCGCCGAGCCCGACACCGCGGCGGCGCTGCTCAACGAAAAAGCCGGCTGGCTGCACTCCCTGCTGTACAAGCTCCTGCACATCCACACCGTGCCCCGATTGCGCTTCGTCCATGACGAGCAAATCGCGCGTGGCATCGAAATGTCGGCATTGATCGACCGCGCAAACCGGCCTGGCCCGGTCGCGGAAGAGCCCGACGAACCTGAAGACCAGCGCTGATCGGCTGTCGTCTACTGCTGCTTTTTTCCCGGATTCGACGATGGCTAAACGACGCGGGCTTGCGCTCGACGGTGTCCTGTTGCTAGACAAACCTGTGGGTTTGTCCAGTAATCACGCCTTGCAGCGCGCCAAACGCACCATGGATGCCGCCAAGGCAGGGCATACGGGTACACTGGATCCTTTCGCCACTGGTTTGCTGGTGTGCTGTATGGGGCGTGCGACCAAGATCTCCGGCGCGATGCTTAACGCCGACAAATCCTATCGGGCGACGCTGCAGTTTGGCGAGGAAACCGATTCCGGCGATTTGACCGGCATCGTGACAGCACGTGCGACGGACGCGGTGAGTGTGACCGAGTCTGCCTTGCTCGACGTGTTGTCACGCTTTCAGGGCATCATCGAGCAAATCCCGCCGATGTATTCAGCGCTGAAGCGGGACGGCAAGCCGTTGTACGAATACGCACGCCAGGGTATCGAGTTGGACCGCCCCGCGCGTCAAGTCAAGATTTACCGCATCGACCTGTTATCGCTGAATGGCAGCCAGGCCGAGATCGATGTGGCGTGCAGCAAGGGGACGTACATACGAACCCTGGCTCAGGATATCGGCCGGGCACTGGGGTGTTATGCCCACCTGGCGGCGCTGCGGCGCACGCACGTCGGGCCGTTTTCGCTGGATCGCGCCATTACGCTCGAGGCCTTGCAGGCCATGACTGATCCCAAGCAGGCTTTGCTTGCATTGAATGAATTGCCGGCGGGCCTGCTGCCCGCCACACCGACCTTAAAGGACCCGCTATGACTCGCGCCTTGCGCAACGTCGCCATTATTGCCCACGTTGACCACGGTAAAACTACCCTGGTCGACCAGTTGCTGCGCCAATCCGGTACCTTCCGCGAAAACCAGGCGGTTTCGGAACGGGTCATGGATTCGAACGACCTCGAAAAAGAACGCGGCATTACGATTCTGGCGAAAAACTGTGCTGTTGAATACGAAGGCACGCACATCAATATCGTCGATACCCCGGGACACGCGGACTTCGGTGGCGAAGTCGAGCGCGTGCTGTCCATGGTGGACGGCGTGTTGCTGCTGGTCGATGCGGTCGAAGGCCCGATGCCGCAGACCATTTTCGTGACGCGCAAGGCCCTGGCGCTGGGGCTGAAGCCCATCGTCGTGGTCAACAAGATTGATCGCCCGGGCGCTCGTCCGGATTTCGTGATCAACGCGACGTTCGATTTGTTCGACAAGCTTGGTGCGACCGAAGAGCAACTGGATTTCCCCGTGGTGTACGCCTCGGGTCTGTCGGGTTACGCCGGTTTGACGCCGGACGTGCGCGAAGGCGACATGCGCCCGTTGTTCGAAGCCATCCTGCAGCACGTGCCGCAGCGTGACGACGATCCCAATGGTCCGCTGCAAATGCAGATCATCTCGCTGGACTACAACAACTACGTGGGCAAGATCGGCGTGGGTCGCATCAACCGTGGACGTATCCGTCCTGGCATGGATGTGGCTTTCCAATTCGGTCCCGAAGGCTCGATCTCGAAAGGCCGCATCAACCAGGTGCTGAAATTCAAGGGCCTGGAGCGTGAGGTGGTCGAGGAAGCCGAAGCCGGCGACATCGTCCTGATCAACGGTATCGAAGACATCGGTATTGGCTGCACGCTCATGGATCCGGCGAACCCCGAAGCATTCCCCATGCTGCGCATTGACGAGCCGACGCTGACGATGAACTTCATGGTGAATACGTCGCCTTTGGCTGGCCGTGAAGGCAAGTTCGTCACCAGCCGTCAGCTGCGTGACCGTCTGGACCGCGAGCTGAAGTCCAACGTGGCGCTGCGTGTGCGCGATACCGGCGACGATACCGTGTTCGAAGTATCGGGCCGTGGCGAATTGCACTTGACCATTTTGTTGGAAACGATGCGTCGCGAAGGCTACGAATTGGCCGTGTCGCGTCCGCGTGTGGTGTTCAAGGAAGTCGACGGCGTCAAATGCGAGCCGTTCGAGTCGCTGACCGTCGACGTCGAAGACGCTCACCAAGGTGGCGTCATGGAAGAACTCGGCCGCCGCAAGGGCGACTTGCAAGACATGCAGCCTGATGGGCGCGGCCGTACCCGTCTGGAATATCTGATCCCGGCCCGTGGCCTGATCGGTTTCCAGAACGAGTTCCTGACCTTGACGCGTGGCACGGGCTTGATGAGCCACATTTTCCACGAATACGCACCCTTGCGCGAAGGCAGCATCGGCGAGCGTCGCAATGGCGTGCTGATCAGCCAGGACAACGGCGACGCGGTGGCTTATGCGCTGTGGAAATTGCAGGATCGTGGCCGCATGTTCGTCAACCCGGGCGAGGCCTTGTACGAAGGCATGATCATCGGTATCCATAGCCGCGATAACGACTTGGTCGTCAACCCGATCAAGGGTAAGCAACTCACCAACGTGCGTGCATCGGGTACGGATGAGGCGGTGCGTCTGGTGCCGCCGATTCAGATGTCGCTCGAGTATGCGGTTGAGTTCATCGATGATGATGAACTGGTGGAAATTACGCCGAAGTCGATCCGGCTGCGTAAGCGCTATCTGCAAGAGCACGAGCGTCGTCGTGCGGCGCGTGAAAGTGCTTGATAGCCTAGCTTATCCTAGCTAGTTAGTGTGAAGAACGGGCGCCTGAGGTTGGGCGCCTGTTTTGTTTTGGATCGGTGATTGTTTTTGCTTTGGTGTGGGTGATGTTGGGCGAGATGGGGGCTCTTGTGCTGGCGCAGAGATTCTCTATTGAGCCGTCCCTTGCGGGTGCCGGGACGCCACGCCAGCCCTGTCGCAGCGGCTCGGCGCAAGACCAGGCGCCGAGGTCCCCTTCGGGGACTGCCCGCCGCTCTACGGGCCGGCGTGGCGTCCCGGCACCCGCAAGGGACTCACAGCAGTAGTAGCCTAGCGCCTCGGCCTCGCTGCGCGAGGCTGAATCGCGGCTCTACGGGCCGGCGCGGCACTCGGCTCCCGGCGCAGACTCACAGTGTCTCCGTGCGTGAAGCGGTGGTCGCGCGCGGAGAGTTGTGCTTATTCCTGCAAAGTTGCGTCGTGCGCTCGAATATGCGGGCTGCGGCTCTGCGGGTTAGCTTGGCAGCGACGGTGCGTATTGGGCGTCGGTCTGGTGCATGTGGTGAAATTCACGTATGTGCTGCACGACTTTTTGTGGATCGTCTTCGATGATGAAGAGTTCCAGATCGTGAGCGCTGATCATTCCGTTGGCCAGCATTTGGTCGCGTAGCCAGCCTACCAGGCCTTGCCAGTATTCCTTGCCGACCAGGATGACGGGGGCAGGGGGCACTTTGCCGGTCTGGATTAGTGTCAGGGCCTCGAATAGCTCGTCCATGGTGCCGAAGCCGCCGGGCAGCGAGATGTAAGCAAAGCTATGCATGAAAAACGTCGCTTTGCGAGAATAAAAATACTCAAATGACAAACTGATCGTCTGGTATTTGTTATTGTGAGTCTCGTGCGGCAGGCTGATGTTCAGCCCGACGCTGGTGCCTCCTGCTTCGAATGCGCCTTTATTGGCGGCTTCCATGATGCCGGGACCACCGCCTGCGATGACGGCAAAGCCGGCCTTGGCCAGTGCGCGTGCGATGGCTTCGCTGGTTTCATAGTGTGGCGAGCCGCGGCTGGTGCGCGCGCTGCCAAACAAGCTGACGGCGGGGCCTAAATCGGCCAGTTGTTCTGCCGCCGTCCGTATCTCTGACATAATCACCGGTATTTGCTTGCCGGCGGGCGTTTCTAAATCTGCCTTTGTAACCATGAAGAAAACCTTATTGCTGGTAGACGGTTCGAGTTATTTGTACCGCGCCTTTCACGCTATGCCCGATTTGCGCAATGCGCAAGGCGAACCTACGGGCGCACTCTATGGTGTCGTGAATATGTTGCGTAAGCTCGTGTCTGATCATAAGGCAGACTACGCAGCTTGTATTTTTGATGCGCGCGGCAAGACCTTCCGTGACGATCTCTACCCCGACTATAAATCGCATCGGCCGCCAATGCCTGAGGATCTGGCTGCGCAGATCGAGCCGATCCATCAGGCCGTCAAGGCGTTAGGCTGGCCAGTCCTGGCCATCGAGGGCGTCGAGGCGGACGATGTGATCGGTACGTTGGCCTGCCATGCGACGAAGCAGGATATTCACACCATTGTGTCGACTGGCGATAAAGACTTGGCGCAGCTGGTGGACTCGCATGTGACGCTGGTCAACACCATGAGCGGCGAGGTCCTGGATGAACCGGGTGTGCAGAACAAATTCGGCGTCTCGCCCGAGCGTATTGTTGATTACCTCATGCTGATCGGTGATGCCGTGGACAATGTGCCGGGCGTGACCAAGGTCGGCCCCAAAACCGCGGTCAAGTGGCTGAGCGAGTTTGGCTCCATTGAGGGCTTGGTCGAACAGGCAGAGGCCATCAAAGGGGTGGCGGGCAGCAATCTGCGCGAGGCGATCCCACAATTCCCGTTGACGCGTGAGTTGTTGACGGTGAAGTGCGATTGCGATCTGACTGGCCATGTCAATGCGATGGCTGATCTGGAGCCTCGCCAACCCGATACCGGGACGCTGCAAGCGCTCTACGAGAAATACGGTTTTCGTAGCTGGCTGCGCGAGCTCACGGGCGACGCTGAACGGGTGCCGCAAGGCGATGCGCGTGTCATCGCCGAGGCGCCTGCTGCACCAGCAGAACTCCGTTATCAGGTCATTGCCGGCTGGCCGGCGTTTGACGAATGGATGGCCTTGATCGCGGAGGCGCCGCTCGTGGCGCTGGACACCGAAACCACCTCGCTGAATGAAATGCAGGCCAGCCTCGTGGGGATTTCCATGTCGGTCGAGCCGGGCGTGGCCTGCTATATCCCTGTGGCGCATCGTGGTCCGGATCATCCCGAGCAACTACCCAAAGCCGAAGTCCTCGAGCGCCTGCGTGCTTGGCTGCAAGATCCCGCGCGGCCCAAACTGCTGCATCACGCCAAATACGACACCCATGTGTTTGCCAACGAAGGTATCGCGCTGGCAGGCATCCAGGACGACACCATGTTGCAGGCGTATGTGCTGGAATCACACCGCGGTGTTGGTCTGGCGGATTTGTCGCAACGTTATTTGGGGCGCAGCGGCATCAACTACGAGGATTTGTGCGGCAAGGGCGCCAAGCAAATCGGCTTTGACGAAGTCGCCGTCGAAAAGGCCGGCCACTATGCCTGCGAAGACGCCGATTTCACGTTGCAATTGCATCAAGCCTTGCGCCCGCGCGTGGCCGCTGACGCGGGGCTCGAACGCATTTATCAACTGGAAATCGAGGTCTCTCGCGTATTGACCGTGATCGAACGCAATGGCGTCAAGGTCGATGCGGCCGAACTGGGCCAGCAAAGCCATCGCCTGGGCCAGGAGATGCTGACGTTAGAGCAGCGAGCCTACGACCTGGCAGGCCAGCCGTTCAATCTGAATTCACCCAAGCAACTGGGCGAAATCCTGTTTGGCCGCATGCAACTGCCTGTCGTGCGCAAGACCGCCAGCGGAGCCCCGTCAACCGACGAAGAAGTCCTGACCAAGCTCGCGCAGGATTATCCCTTGCCGCAAGTCTTGTTGGAATATCGTGGCCTGTCGAAACTGAAATCGACCTACACGGACAAGCTGCCTCGCATGATCAATGCGCGCACGGGCAGGGTGCATACGCATTATTCGCAGGCTGCGGTGATCACGGGCCGCTTGGCGTCGTCCGATCCCAATTTGCAGAACATCCCCGTACGCACCGAGGCCGGCCGCCGTGTACGTGAAGCCTTCATTGCGGAAAACGGGGTATTGCTGTCGGCCGACTATTCCCAGATCGAGTTGCGCATCATGGCGCACGTCTCCGATGATGAGAATTTGCAGCGGGCCTTTGCCGCTGGCGAAGACATCCACCGCGCCACCGCGTCCGAGATCTTTGGTGTTGCTCTTGCTGATGTGACGTCCGAGCAGCGCCGGGCTGCCAAAGCCATCAATTTTGGCCTGATTTACGGTATGGGCGTATTCGGCTTGGCGTCCAACCTGGGAATTACGCGCGATGCGGCTCAGGCATACATCGACCGTTATTTCGCTCGTTATCCTGGCGTGGCGCAGTACATGGAACAGACGCGCCAATTGGCGCGTCAACAAGGCTATGTCGAAACCGTCTTTGGCCGCCGCCTGCAGATGCCCGATATCCGCGCGGCATCCGGGCCTCGCCGCCAGGGCGCAGAGCGCGCCGCCATCAATGCCCCCATGCAGGGCACCGCAGCCGATCTGATCAAAATGGCCATGGTGGCAGTGCAAGACTGGCTGGATGCCGACCAATTGGCGACTCGCATGATCATGCAGGTACATGACGAACTGGTGCTCGAGGTGCCCGACAGCGAACTCGAGGTCGTGCGTGCGCGCGTACCTGAGCTCATGTGCAGCGTTGCGACGCTGCGCGTGCCATTGGTAGCCGAGGTAGGGGTCGGTCCCAATTGGGAGCAGGCGCACTGAGGTGCGGGTTTGCCGGCTCTAGAAACGGTGTCCAGACTGGATGCCGTAAATAGACTGCCGCAAACTCCGCTGGCCTATATCCGGGCCATCGGCGAAAGGAAGCCTGTAACGATATAATATTACTTTACGCTTCCTTTCTGCCTCATTCCCCATGCTGCTTCTCTGGATCTTGCTGGCCACCGTCGCCGGCGGCCTGATCGCTGTGTCTATCGCCAGTTGGCTGGCGTACCGCGTTTTCAGCAAGTACCTGCATCACATGGTCAGCCTGTCGGTTGGGGTATTGCTGTCCGTTGCGCTGCTGCATTTGCTGCCCGAGGCATTCGAGGGGGCAGATGCCGATGCTCACACTTTATTTGCGTTGCTCTTGGCGGGGTTGCTGGGATTTTTCGTCCTGGAAAAAATCGCCTTGCTGCGGCATAGCCACCACCATGAGGGTGATGGCCATCATCATCACAAGGGACACGACCGGCACGAGGCTGGGCGCGGGGGCGTGCTGATCCTGGTCGGCAGTTCTTTGCACAATTTGTGCGATGGCGTATTGGTTGCGGCGGCGTTTCTCACCGATCCTATCCTGGGCGTACTCACAGCCTCGTCGATCATCGTGCACGAGGTGCCGCACAAATTGGGCGACTTCGTGGTGCTGCTCAATGCGGGTTTGGCGCGGCGCAAGGCGTTTATATTGATCTTGTTTACCAGCCTATGTACTGCGCTGGGCGGGGTGATCGGCTATTTCCTTTTGCAGCAGGCGCAGGATCTGGTTCCTTATGTTCTGGTCATCGCTGCGAGCAGTTTCCTCTATATCTCCGTGTCGGATCTGATTCCGCAAATGCATGAACGAGGTGCGTTGTCTGATGCGATTCCTCAGTTGGTGCTTGTTGGGGTCGGTGTTGCGGTCATATACGGTGTGACGTCGTTCATGCACCATGGGCATGAGCATGGTGGGCACAATCATACGGTCGTGCACGAGGAACATCATGAGGCTGGGCACGCGCATTGATGCGGATGTTCAGTGTGGCGCTTTTGGGTGTCTCGATAGTCAGCGGTCAGAGTTCTTAAGACGCCGGTATGCCGCGTGCGCAGGCTGCACCGGCCCTATCGCAGCGGCTCGGCGCAAGACCAGGCGCCGAGGTCCCCTTCGGGGACTGCCCGCCGCTCAACGGGCCGGCGCAGCCTACGCACGCGGCACACCGGCTCACAAGGAAGGCAGGCCACGGATGCTCGTTGGCTGAGGGCATTAGTGGTGGCCAACGGATCGTTTGACGACCGATGCATTTCATTTCTGTGAGTTCCGCAGGCGGGGCAAAGCGCGATGCCGGCCTTTTGAGCGACGGGTAGTCCCCGAAGGGGACCGAGGCCCCTGGTCATGGGCCGAGCCGTTGCGATTAGGCCGGCATCGCGCTTTGCCCCGCCTGCGGAACGCCTAAAGAACGCTATCCGTCGCCAGCAAACTATCTAATCCCCCTCAAAAAACCAGCCATCTACCGACAAATAAACCATCCCTAAGCAAAACCACTCCACCCGTACTGCGAAAGTACTCAACACCGCCCAGACATTTGCACCCACTCCCACCGCCAAGTACATTCACTCTTGAGACCAGCCAAATCGGCCAGGTCATTGGCATAGGAGTCCCGTCATGAGTTTTGCCCCCGCAGCCGGCCAGCCCACGTCCACTACGATTCACACCGATAGCGAAGGCCTGGAGCAGGGCGGTATCGATCTACCCGTGCACGACGGCACCATCTTTGCTTATTACGCCGCACCGCTAGGGGAAAAGGACCTGCCCGTCGTCCTGGTCATACAAGAAATCTTTGGCGTGCACGAGCACATCAAAGACATCTGCCGCCGCCTGGCCAAAGCCGGCTATCTGGCCATTGCCGCCGACCTGTATCAACGTCAGGGCGACGCGTCGCAATACACCGATATTCCTAAACTGATTTCCGACATCGTTGCAAAAGTCCCGGACGAACAGGTCTACGCCGATCTCGATGCCTGCATCGAATGGGCCGGCCAACATGGCGGCGATACTTCGCGCGTTGGCGTCACAGGATTTTGCTGGGGCGGCCGCTTGACCTGGATGTATGCCGCGCATAATCCCACCGTCAAGGCCGGCGTCGCCTGGTATGGCAAGGTCGCTACCGGCCATGGCCCCCTGATCAAGCAAACGGTCGTGGATGTGGCAGCGAATACGCACGCGCCCGTGCTTGGCCTGTATGCCGGCCAGGATGCCAGCATTCCCCTCGATACGGTCCAGGCGCTACGGTCCGTATTGGCTAGCGGCAACGAAGCCGCACGGGCCTCGGAAATCGTGATCTATCCGGAAGCCAACCACGGTTTTCTCGCAGACTATCGTCCCATGTATCGCGAAGTCGATGCTCGTGACGGCTGGCAACGTATGCTGGAGTGGTTCCAACGGTATCTGTGATGATCGTATCGTGCGGTCGGCGTTGATGCCGTGTTCTGTCACGGCATCAACGGGTTTCCGCGTGATAGTTACGCTTCGTGTCACGGTTTTCCCGCGACGAGGGCAGATCAAAAGCACGCGCTGGCTATACCCCCTTCTGGGTTTTTCTTACCTGCCAGCAGTGTCCGCCGCCAGGGTTGTGTGCGGGGCAGGTTGATCGGTCCTCTTGCGCCACGTGTGCCACGCCGTTGTGAGGAGCAGCCCTCCTGTTGCGGCCATCACCGCCAGCAGTGCATAGTCAAACGAAGCACGCGCACGTTCGGCGAGTATGGCTGCGACAGCGGGTGCGGACGTCGCCGCGACGGCCAGAGCCTCGTCCAGGCTGTCATACACCACCGCAGGCAGCGTGCTGTTGTCGGGCAATATCAAGGTGGCGCCATACACTGCCGTGGCCAGGCTGCCCATGATCGCGACACCGAGCACGGCGCCCAATTCGAAAGACATTTCTTCGACCGAGGCAGCCATGCCGACCTGATCCGCGGGCGCATTGCTCAGGATCGAGCTCGATGCTGCTGTCAGCGCCATCCCGAGCCCAAAACCCATGATCGTCAGGCTGACCAGTTGCCAGACCGGCGCCATCTGATGGGTGCCGACCAACGCAAATGCACCGAGCCCGGCAACAAGCATCGACAGCCACATGCCACGGTTTTCGCCCAGCCTCGGTATCAGCAAGCCCGCGATCGGCCCCGCAACGAACGAAGCCAGCGGCGCAGGCAGGATGAACAGTCCAGCCTGCAACGGCGACATCTGACGGACCAACTGCAGCCATTGGCTATAAATCAATTCAATGCCTGCAAAGGCGATCGCTGCCGCGAGCGCCACGATCACAGCCGTGCTGAATTTGCGATTACGGAACAACCGCAGGTCGATCAGCGGATCCGTCGTGCGTAATTGCCGTTTGACAAAGAACAGCAAAAAGACGGCGCCGATGAGTCCCGCCAACAACGCCAGGCTATAAGACGGCGCGCGCTGGCTGAGCTCTTTGACGGCATACACCGAGCCGACCAGGCCGACCAGGATTTGCCCTGAACCTATCAGGTCAAAGGTCCGGGTCGAGCCACTGCGATGATCCTCGATAAACCACATTGCCAACGGCAACACGATCAACACCGTCGGCACGTTGATCAGAAACACGGATCCCCACCAGTAGTGCTCCAGCAGGGCGCCACCCACGACCGGTCCAAACGCTGCGCCGCCCGAGGCGACCGCTGCCCAGATGCCGATGGCGATCGCCCGCTCACGGGTATCCTGGAACGTATGGCGAATGATCGCGAGCGTGGCGGGCATCATCATGGCCGCGCCTACCGCCAGCAGAACGCGGGCGCCCATCAGCCATTCCGGATTGGCCGCATAGGCTGCCAGCAGCGAAGCGATACCGAATATCGCCATGCCGCCTACAAAGAGCCGCTTGGGCCCATAGCGGTCGGACAAGGTGCCCATCCCGGGCAGCAAGCCGGCGACGGCCAGCGGATAGGCATTGACGATCCACAGTTTTTCAGACGCCGTAGCCTGCAGGGCCAGGGTGAGGTGCGGCAGTGCCGTGTAGAGCACGGTCATGTCGATCACAATCAAGAATAGATCGACCGACACAATGGCCAGGATGAGCCAGCGTAACGCGTGTGATGATGGAGTATGCAAAGACGACATGGGTTGCCCCGCCGGGACTAAGGCGATGCCGTTGAACGAGCAGGCCTACCCATGGCAGACTGGGGCGATGGCGTCCTGCGGCAGGACATGCGCCAGAATGTGGGTCCTGAACGGCATCCAGCCTGGTACCGGATGATGAACGGGATTATAATTTAATTCCATACGTATGTATTTAAAAAAGAGTAACAATGGGCCGAACCCGTACCGTAGATCGTGAACAGCTGCTTGACGCCGCCGAGGCCATTATCGAAACCTCGGGCGCGGCAGGCTTGACCATCGACGCCGTGGCCAAGGCCGTGGGCATCAGCAAAGGCGGCGTGCAATACTGCTTTGGGAACAAAGACGCCCTGGTGGACGCGCTGTTTACACGCTGGGGGGCGTCCTACGACAGATTGTTCGCGCAGACCATGGCGGGCAGCACCGATCCCGTGGATGCCGTGCGCGCCCACGTCGCGGCGACCCGGCGTACCGACGAGGCCAGCGCCAAATCAGCCAGTTTGCTGGCGGCTCTGGCACAAACGCCCGAGCACCTGGTCAGCACGCGCAAATGGTATCGAGAGCGTATTGCCAAGCTGGATGCCACCACGCCAGAGGGCAAGCGCGCCCGATTGGCATTTCTGGCGACAGAGGGAGCGTTCATGTTGCGATTCTTCGGCTTTATGGACGTCGACGAGGCCGAGTGGGAATCCATGTTTGATGATCTGCAGCAATTGCTGTGAGGCTGACGGGACGACACCGGCATCAGGCTGGCCTGCACGCCAGCCCGCATCGGCATCGTGGCTCGGATCCCGTCAATTCCCTGTTTCGCGCAGCCGGCTCGGCAACAATTCGCCATGGCGAGCCAGCAATGGATAGGCGGCCGCACCTACCAAGTGCGAATTGATGCTCTTCATGTCACGCAGAATATCCAAATACAGCGCGCCGACTTCTGCCGCATCGATTTGCCCGGATTTGATTTTCTGCAGATGCGCTTCCGATTCCTGCATTTCCAGTTCCCGGAAACGCGATTTTTCACCTGCCAATTCGCGAGCCTGGCGCACATCATCATTAATGAACAGGGCGGCCGCCTCGCGTTGATTGGCGATCAAGCGGGCCAGCGTCTCGTCCAATTGCTGACGTTGTTCAGCCGGTAAAACCCAGCCTTGTTTGCGCAAACGGGCAATGTGATTGAGCAGGCCATGATGCGTGATGTCCGCGGCGTGCCCAATGTTGCTGGCAAAGGCCAGAATATCGTCCAGCCGTCGGGTATCGTCGCGAGTCATGTCCTCGCGGTCCAGCAAGGCCAGATAGGTAGTAATAGCCGTTTCGATCTTGTCCACGGCGTTATCCAATTGGCGCGCCTGCACGAGGCGATGGCGGTTATCGCGTTTAAAGCCCGCACGGGCATAGAGCAAGAGCGTCTGCAGCATATCGGCCATACGCAGCGCCTCGCGTGCAGCGTTCCCCAAGGCAACCGCCGGCACATCGTGCGCCGATTCGTCCAGATACTGAGGTCTGGCAGGGTCATTGGGATCCGTTCTTTTAGGCAACCAGCGCGTCAGCAGCGCCGCATACGGCGTCAGCAGCGGCAGGAAAATCAAGGCGATCATGGCGTTGAACACGGTGTGAAAGTTCGCCACCAGACGCGCATTGTCGCTCTCCAGCCAACCCATCCAACCCGGCAGCCATGGCAGCAACACCAGCCCCAGCACCACCCCGATGACCCGTGTCAGGAGATTGCCCAGGGGCAGACGGCGAGCGGCTGGATCATCGCCGGTGACGCCCTCGATCATCGGATTGACCGCCGTGCCGAGATTGGCGCCCAATACCAGTGCCAGCGCGAGCGCGGGCGAGACCAGGTGATGCTCCGACAAGGACATGATCAAGACGACGATGGCGACGCTGGAGTGTGCAGCCCAGGTCAGCGCCGCCGACAACAGTACCGCGGCGACAGGCTGGGTGGCCAGCGCATCCAGTATTTGCTGCAGCAAAGGCGCATTTTGCAGAGGAGCGAACAGCTCAACCAACTGATGCAGTGACAGCAATAGCAGCCCCAGGCCTATAAACACCCGGCCCAGGTCACGGGTACGGCCAGGCGGGTAACGGCGAAACATCCATACCCCGGCCAGGATCAGGATGGGGGCCAACGCGGTCAGGTCGAACGACAGCAGCTGCACAATCAAGGTCGTGCCCACATTGGCACCCAGCATCGCAGCCAACGCAGGAGCGAGGCCCACGAGTCCGCCGGCAGCAAACCCCGTGATCATCAGCCCCGTTGCCGTGCTGCTCTGCAACGCGGCGGTAATCCCCAACCCTGTCGAAAACGCCCGTAATCGCGTTCCCAGGGCGCGCCCTAGCGCTGCCCCCAAGGCCGCACCGAACGCACGCTGTACGCCCGTCTGCACCATGTGTACGCCCCACAACAGCAGCGCCACGTATCCCGCAAAATCGAGGAGGGGTATGAGTCCCGACATAGTCAGCCTGAAAAAATCAACGGCACGAGTCGTTGGATTTGGATTGAAACAAACCTGTCATATGTAATCATCGCACGGCGCGATGCCGGGGGGAAATCGTCATCGGGCAAAGAATTCCGAGCTTCCTTTACCCATACCTTATATCTCTGTCCCCAGTTTGACCAGCGCTGTCGATGGCGTGGCTGTCGTCCGCGTATCATGTCTATATGATCCTCATCGTCCCTTTCACAGAGGTTAATCGTGGCAGTCTCCGCATTTGATCTTTTTAAAATCGGTATAGGGCCGTCCAGCTCCCATACGGTGGGCCCCATGCGTGCCGCGCTTTTATTTGCACAGGGTCTGGAGCGTGATGAACTGCTGTCTCAGGTGGCCTCGGTACGGGTAGAGCTATACGGGTCCCTGGGGGCGACCGGCAAGGGACACGGCACCGACAAAGGCGTCATCTTGGGGTTGATGGGGCAGGCTCCCGACACCGTGGACCCGTCAGCGATTGCGGGGCTGCTGCAGTCGGTGCGCACGAATAAGTCTCTCGCGCTGCTAGGCCATTTTGCCGTGCCTTTTATCGAGAAAGAGCACATCCTGTTTTATCGCCGCGAGGCCATGGCCGAGCATCCCAACGGCATGAAATTCCATGCCTACGATGCCGTCGGCAACGCCTTGCGCGAAGCCCGTTATCTCTCGGTGGGTGGTGGTTTTGTGGTGACCGCGGGCGCGTCGAATAGCCAGATCATCGCGGCGCATGACCAGTTGCCATTTCCCTTTCGCACCAGTCGCGAGCTGATGGAAATGTGCCAGGCCGAGTCCTGTACGGTGGCGCAATTGATGATGCGCAACGAACTCGTGTGGCGCACCCAGGCCGAGGTCGACACTGCGCTGGATCGCATCTGGCAAGTCATGCAGGATTGCGTCAGCCGAGGCTGCGGCATCAATTACCCCGAAGCGGATGGCGACTTGCCCGGCCCACTGAAAGTGCGCCGCCGCGCGCCCGAGCTACATCGCAGCCTGACGCAGCGGGCCGAACGCACCCTGTCCGACCCGTTGTCCGTCATGGATTGGGTCAATCTCTATGCGATGGCCGTCAATGAGGAAAACGCCGCAGGCGGCCGCGTCGTGACCGCGCCCACTAATGGCGCGGCGGGCATCATCCCGGCTGTATTGCATTATTACGACCGCTTCGTTCCGGGCGCGAACGCCCAGGGCGTGCGCGATTTTCTGCTGACGGCTGCAGCGATTGGTCTCTTATACAAATACAACGCCTCGATCTCTGGCGCCGAAGTCGGTTGCCAGGGCGAGGTCGGTGTCGCCTGTTCCATGGCCGCCGGGGCGCTGGCAGCCGTGCTGGGCGGCACCGTACACCAAGTCGAAAACGCCGCCGAAATCGGCATGGAACACAATCTGGGGTTGACCTGTGATCCTGTAGGTGGCCTCGTCCAGATTCCCTGTATCGAGCGCAACGCCATGGCATCCGTCAAAGCCGTCAACGCGGCCCGCATGGCTTTGCGTGGCAACGGCCAACATTACGTGTCACTCGACTCGGTCATCAAAACCATGCGCGAAACCGGCGCGGACATGAAAACGAAATACAAAGAAACAGCCCGTGGCGGCTTAGCAGTGAATATCGTGGAGTGTTAGAAAATTAAGCGCCGTCTGAGGAACGCCAGGGAAAGCACGGTTACTCAGAGTGCTCCTACGCGCCTGAGTTTTCTCAGGTTTGTCTTGTCAAATTTCAGACGGAGCTCAGTCAGATGCTACCAAACATTGGCAGTACTAATAACCTTTCTACTGCGGTGGGTGCAACCTCTCCGATTCACCAGCCTGAATCAGCCACAGCGGGCAGCGCCGTGACGCTTAAGCAGTTCTACACAGCCCTATTTGAAGACGATGCGCCGACACTCGAAGCATGGATCAATAATGGTCAAATTGACACCGAGTTACTGGGCTCTCAAAACCCGCTCGATTCCTACAACGATCCTCTGTTCATTTATCTGGCAAAAAATCCCAAACCCGCATGTAAACATTTGATCAACGAACTGATCCAGATGGCGCCTGCCGATCAACTGGAGGCTACCGACAAAAACGGCGAGACGGCCATGATGGCAGCAGCAAAGTACGGCAACGGCCTTATCTTGCGCCAATTGGCCGAACGAGGCGCAAATCCCAATGCTGTCGATCGACATGGGCGCAACGCGCTGATGCTTGTCGCCATTGCCGGATCTGGAAGCAACTCGGTGAATGTTGCACGGTATCTGTGTCGTAATGGACTGCACCTCGATGCACAGGACGAGACCGGGCGTACGGCGCTGCATCACGCTGCTGCTAACTTCGGATACGAGGTCGTTGCTCCGCTGATAGCGGCCGGTGCGGACAGGAGCATCAAGGATCGGAATGGACAGACTGCTTTGGATATCGCTCTGCCCTATGCAGAGCATGAAAAGCAAAATTTCATTGACAGGAACATGGTGGGCCTCCTGACGACTTCGCGTACCGAGATGTTGGCATACCTCGCGTCGTGGTTTAGCGAAGGGGTCCGTGCTGATCTACTAAAAGCGACGACGCGGGCCTATCAGGCATTCGCAGACACGGTAGAGTACGCCACAGGGATTCGCATGGAGACCGTGGCGTCGGCAGTCGCCGACAGCGAAAACGTCAGTAGCGACGCTGCTGCGGAGCAAAACTCGGAGCCGACCGATGCAACACAAGAGCTGCTCAGCGAGCCTGCTGACGTCGTACCCGAGCAGGCCGTGGTCAGCGGCAATCTTGTCACGACTCTGGGTGGCGAGGGTGAGATCGAAAACGCGCCCGCAGCCGACGCTGACAACAAATCAATTCAATAATTGATCCGCGACGTGCGTTGACGAAAGCATCGGCGCATTGATATGTCGACGCGCCGATGCGTTATCGGCGGATCTGTCCGGACTCATACAGCATCCGTGATCCGTCGATAACGACAATCCACCACCGCGCTCGATTACCATGAATCATTCAGCGTAGGTGGCAGTAATTCTGCAATTACAGCGCCAGAAACGCCACGATCACCAGCGCAATCAACACGACCTTGGTGATCTTGTACACCGTACGATTCCACGTCTTGAACTGCTTGCGCTTTTGATCGATGACCCAGTGGGCATGCGTCAGTTTGTTGATGGCGCCGGTCTGATCGCCGCCATCGTTCGGCGAGCTGGCCGCCGACATCACGACACGCCCGAACCACCGGTTAAACGCCTCGGCCCATCGCCATTTCAGCGGGCGTTCGATGTCGCAAAACAAAATGATGCGGTTGGCCTCAGACTGGTTGTGGGCTTCGTGCACATACGTTTCGTCAAAGACCACGCTTTCACCATCCCGCCAACTATACGGCTCGCCGTCGACGATGATGTGGCATCTGTCATCATTGGGCGTAGTCAAGCCCAGGTGATAGCGCAGCGAGCCTGCAAAGGGGTCACGGTGCTTGTTGAGCTTGCCGCCAGGGGGTAGCTCGGCAAACATGGCCGCCTTGACTTTAGGCAGGCTTTTCAGGATGGCGACGGTGCGCGGGCACAGTTCCTCTGCCGACGGATGACGAGCGTCATACCATTTCAGATAGAAACGCTTCCACCCATATTTGAAAAATGAATTAAAGCCGATGTCGTCATGCTTCTCGGCGGCCTTGATGCGGCGCAGCTCGGCCATTTTTAGCGCTTCGTCGCGGATGACTTCCCAGTTGTCATCCAGTACCTGCAACTCAGGAATCTCGCGCGAGGGCAGGTAGGGGGTGGTCGGCACACGCGAACACAGCACCATAAAGGCGTTGACCGGCGCCAGCACGGCGGATTGATCCAACAGCTGACGGGACAGACGCAGACGCACACGGCCTCGAAAATGTGCAAACAGGATGGAGGCCAGCCAGATAGCAAGAATCAGCCACTTCATAACGCATAGCTCTCAGAGAGCCAACCGATAAAAGACAACTTATTTTCTCATAGCTTGGCAAAAGATGACGGAGTGCGGCCCTGGCGTACCCGCGCAGACGGCCGACTGGGTACAATTCCGACCATGTCTGAAGCCGTTACCTCCAAGCCTGCCTTTGTCCATTTGCGCGTCCATTCCGAGTTCTCGGTGGTGGATGGCATCGTGCGCGTTCCTGACCTGATCAAGCGGGTCGCCCAGCTGGGCCAGCCCGCCGTGGCCCTCACGGATCTGTCCAATATTTTCGGGCTGATCAAATTCTATAAGGGCGCACGTGGAAAGGGGGTCAAACCGATCGCGGGCTGCGATGTCTGGTTGACCAATGACGATGACCCCGACAAGCCTTTCCGCCTGCTGTTGCTCGTACGCAACCACAAAGGCTATCTGAACCTCTGCGAGCTGCTGACTCAGTCTTTTTTGACCAACCAGGGCAGAGGCCGTGCCGAAATCCGCCGTGAGTGGCTGGCGGGTCGAGAGGGGCTGATTGTGCTCTCTGGGGGGCGGGGCGGCGACATCGGGCATGCCCTGGATACGGGCAATGCCGTCACGGCGTTGTCGTTGGCGAGGCAATGGGGGCAATTATTCCCCGGGGCTTTTTATATCGAGCTGCAGCGCAGTGGCGCCGACGGTGACGAGGCCTATACCCAGGCCGCCATGCGTCTGGCCGCCGAGGCCGGACTGCCCGTCGTGGCCACTCATCCCGTGCAGTTCCTGGATCAAAGCGAATTTCAGGCTCACGAGGCGCGCGTATGTATCTCCCAGGGCGAGATCCTGGCCGATCCGCGCCGGGTGCGCCGTTTCACAAAAGAGCAATATCTACTCAGTTCCGAGGACATGGCGCGGCGCTTTGCCGATGTGCCCTCGGCGCTGGCCAACACCATCGAAATTGCCAAGCGGTGCAATCTGACGCTGGTGCTGGGCAAGCCACGGCTGCCTATATTCCCCACGCCCGAGGGCGTGTCTCTGGATGACTATCTGGTACAGCTCTCCGAGGCCGGCCTGGAAAAGCGCCTGGAATTCCTGTTCCCCGACCAGGCCGTTCGCGACGCCAAGCGCGAGCAGTATTACGAGCGCCTGCGCTGGGAGTGCAAAACCATCATTCAGATGGGCTTTCCGGGCTACTTCCTGATCGTTCAGGACTTTATCAATTGGGGCAAGAGCAACGGCGTGCCCGTCGGTCCGGGCCGGGGCTCGGGTGCGGGCTCACTGGTGGCGTACGCGCTGGGCATTACCGATCTGGATCCGATCCGCTATGACTTGCTGTTCGAGCGGTTCCTGAATCCCGAGCGGGTATCCATGCCCGACTTTGATATCGACTTCTGCCAGGACAACCGCGAACGCGTCATCGACTACGTCAAGATGAAATACGGCCGAGACGCCGTGAGCCAGATTGCGACCTTTGGTACCTTGGGCGCCAAGGCCGTGGTCCGCGATGCGGGGCGGGTGTTGGACATGCCCTATCTGTTCTGCGATGGCCTATCCAAGCTGATCCCGTTCAACCCGGCCGATCCTTGGTCGCTCGACCGCACCCTGAAAGACGAGCCGGCATTCAAAGAACGCTACGAACAAGAAGAAGAAGTCCGCGCGCTAGTTGACCTGGCCCAGCCCCTGGAGGGCTTGACCCGCAACATCGGCATGCACGCGGGCGGGGTGCTGATCGCGCCAGGCAAACTCACCGATTTCTGCCCGCTGTACTGCCAGCCGGGGCAGGAAAACAGTGCGGTGTCGCAGTTTGATAAAGACGACGTCGAGGCCGCCGGCCTGGTGAAGTTCGACTTTCTGGGGCTGCGAAACTTGACGATTCTGGATTGGGCCGTACGCTATGTACGCCAGTTCAATGAATCCAAGCGCGAGTTCGACATCATGTCGCTCGAACTCGACGATCAGGCGGCCTACAAGATCCTGTGCGATGCGAACACGACGGCTGTGTTCCAGCTGGAATCGCGCGGGATGAAAGAGCTGTTGAAAAAACTTCGGCCCAGCAACTTCGAAGACATCATCGCTATGTTGGCGCTCTACCGACCGGGTCCGTTGGAATCCGGCATGGTGGATGACTTCGTCAACCGTAAACACGGACGTGCGGCGGTGGATTATTTCCACCCCGATCTGGAAAACACGCTGAAAAGCACCTACGGGGTCATCGTCTACCAAGAGCAGGTGATGCTGATCTCGCAGATCATCGGCGGCTACTCGCTGGGCGGCGCTGACTTGCTGCGCCGCGCCATGGGCAAGAAAAAGCCCGAGGAAATGGCCAAGCACCGCGAGTTGTTCGAAAAGGGTGCCAAGGAAAAAGGCCATGACCCGGATCTGGCCGTCAAGCTGTTCGACTTGATGGAAAAATTCGCCGGCTACGGTTTTAACAAATCGCACTCGGCGGCCTATGCGCTGATCTCCTATCAGACCGCCTGGCTCAAGGCCTATCACCCGACTGAGTTTCTGGCCGCCACGATGTCGTCGGACATGGACGACACGGACAAAGTGCAGATTTTCTGCCGCGATGCCCAGGAAAACGGCGTGGTAGTGCTGCCGCCCGACGTCAACGCGTCGGGTTACCGGTTCGAGCCTGTGCAGGACGAGCACACCAAGCAGGGCAAGCCGCCTCGCACCATGCGCTATGGCTTGGGTGCGGTCAAGGGCACCGGACAAGGCGCCGTCGAGGAAATCCTGCGTGCTCGCGAGGCGGAGGGTCCCTTTGCGAATCTGTTCGATTTCTGTCGGCGTATTAACAAGCATGCCGTCAATCGCCGCACGATCGAGGCGCTGATTCGCGCGGGGGCATTTGACACCATCGAGCCTAACCGCGCCGCCATGCTGGCCTCGGTCAGCACCGCAATGGAAGCCGCCGAGCAGGCCGCCCGCAGCGCGAATCAGGCCTCCTTGTTTGGCGACGACAGCGGTGACGTGGTCGCAGGCGAACTCAGCAAGGTCGCCCCGTGGAACCTGCACACCAAGCTGACTGAGGAAAAATCAGCGCTGGGTTATTACTTCAGCGGCCATTTGTTTGATTACTGGCGCGACGAGGTCCGCCGCATCGTGCCCACGCAGCTCGCACGTATCGAGCCACAGCGAGATTTGCAATGGATGTGCGGCGTATTGGCGGGCGTGCGGACCATGATGACCCGGCGCGGCAAAATGGTATTTGCAGTGCTGGATGATGGCACTGCCCAATTGGAAATTTCCGTTTTCAACGAGCTGTACGAAAAGCATCGTTCCCGCTTGCGCGAAGACCAGCTGATCATCGTCCAGGGCAAAGTCAGCAATGACGATTATTCCGGCGGTATGCGCATCGTGGCGGATCAGCTTTACGATTTGCAGTTGGCCCGCGAGGCGCGCGCGAAATCGCTGCGCGTCAAACTCAACGGCCAGGCCGACGCCAAGCGCCTCCACCAGATGCTCAACCCATTCCGGGCCGAGCCGGAAAATGGCATTCCTGGTGTGCCGGTTGATATTATTTACGAGCATGACAATTTCTTGTGCACGGTACGGCTGGGCGAGGAATGGCGTGTGCGCATGGCCGATACTTTGCTTGACAACCTGACTGCCTGGGCGAATCCTGACGGGGTAGAGGTGACCTATTGATGCAACCGCTACGCATACTCCACTCCGAGGCGGCCGTCGCATTCGGCGGGCAGGAACACCGCATTTTCAAGGAAATGCATGCCATGCGCGCGCGCGGCCATCACATCGAGGCCGTCTGCCAGCCGCAAGCCCAGTTGGTGCCGCGTCTGCGTGACGCGGGGTTTACGGTACATACCGTGCCCATGGGCGGCTTGGTCAAATACCTCAAGGGCGTAGTCGCCGTGCGGCGCATTCTGCTGGAGGGCAATTACGATGTGGTCAACACTCACAGCCGTATCGATACCCTGATCGCCGGCACGGCGGGGCGTCTGGCCGGTACGCCGCTCATCGTACGCACGCGCCATCTGGCCAGTAAAGTCGGATCGATGCTGTCCTACACCTGGCTGCCGCATCGTGTCACCACAGTCAGCGAGTATGTGCGCCGCTATCTGGTCAGCCGAGGTGTGCCCGCCGAACATACCGCCACCCTGTATTCCCCTGTTGTTCTGCCGCCGCCTGTCGAGCACTCGACATTGCGCAGCGAACTCGGCTTGGCCGAGGACGATATCGTGGTGGGTTGTGTCGCGGTGATGCGTGCGGCCAAAGGCCATAAAAGCCTGATCGACGCCATGCGCCCCTTGATGGCGACGCGGCCCAAACTGCATATGGTATTCGTGGGCTCGGGTTCGCCGACGTTCGAAAACACACAGGCCTACATTCAGGAACTGGGCCTGCAGGACCGCATCCACCTGATGGGCACGCGGCGCGACGTGCCCAATCTGCTGGCGGGCTTTGATCTGTTTGCGCTGGCCACCGAACAAGAAGCGTCCGGCACGGTATACGTCGAGGCCGAAGCCGCCGGGCTGCCGGTCATCGGCACGGATGTCGGCGGCGTATCCGAAATGATGCGTGACGGCGTGACCGGCATCCTGGTGCCGCTGCACGATCACGCTGCATTACAAAGCGCATTGGAGCGTTTGATCGACAATCCCGAACTGCGCCGCGAAATGGGCGAAGCCGGCCGTCGCATGGTGTGGGAAGAGGGCGTGTTTTCTCCCGCACGTTTGGCGGAAAACACAGAGGCGGTCTACCGTAAATGGTTGGCGGAGCGCCGATCGTGAACCCTATCACCAGTGATCTCGCGTCCGCGCACCGCACCAACGGTCATGCGGCCCAGGCCAACAGCCGCGCCGCTCTGGCGTAACGTGCTCAAGAGTGATTCCGCATGTCTAACGCGCCCAACGTTCCTGTCCTGATGTATCACCATGTCCACCCGGCTGGCGGCATGATTGCCGTGACGCCTGAGGTGTTCGAACAACAGATCGCGGGTCTGGCCCGTGCAGGCTACACCTCGCTGAGCGCCCAGCAGTTCGCTGATTATCTGGCCGGCGGTACCGTTCCCGAAAAGTCCGTTCTCATTACGTTTGACGACGGTTATCTGAATAACTGGACATACGCGCATCCGATTCTGCAACGCTATGGCATGAAAGCCGTCCTGTTTCTGATTACAGGCTGGCTCGGCCAGGGAGACGTGCGTCCCTACGAGGGGCAGGGCTTGCCCGTGCCGCATTCGCCCGATCACCATGAAAGCAAACGCCTGGTCGCAGAGGGCCGCACCGACGAGGTGATGCTGCGCTGGAGCGAGGTGCGCGCCATGTTGGCGGCAGGGACCTTCGAAGTGCATTCCCATACGCACACCCATACCCGTTGGGACAAGGAATGCGGCCCTGACGTTGCTGCCAAACGCGAGCACGTTGCCCAGGAATTAAAAGATTCCCGTGCAGCCCTGGTTCGCGAGTTAGGTGGTGTCAGTGATCATCTGTGCTGGCCACAGGGCTACTTTGACGACGATTACGTACAGATGGCCCGCGAGGCAGGCTTCAAACATTTGTACACCACTGATGCCTTGGGCCAAAACCTGCCGGGCACCAACCCCGAGCACATCTATCGTTTTGCGGTACGCAACCTCGGCGGATCCTGGTTGAACCGTCGCATCTGGATGTCCCGTCATCCCATCGTTGGCCCGCGTTATCACGCCTGGAAGGCGTGGAAAAGACGGCTGAGGAATCGTAAATGAAGCTCTCGGTCATCATCATTACCAAAAACGAGGCCAAGCACATCGTGGGCTGCCTGGAATCGGTGGCCTTTGCCGACGAGTTCATCGTGGTGGACTCCGGCAGCACGGATAATACTGTCGAACTCGCCCGCGATTTTGGCGCACGTGTCGAAACCACGTCCGATTGGCCGGGCTTCGGACCACAGAAAAACCGCGCGCTTGATCTGGCCACTGGCGACTGGGTCCTGTCCATTGATGCGGATGAGCGTGTCACACCAGAATTGGCCCGCGAGATCCAGGCGGTGCTTGCGTCGCCAAAGGCCGAGGCCTATGACATCCCGCGATTGTCGGAATTCTGCGGCCGTTTCATCCGCCACAGTGGCTGGTGGCCCGACTACGTGCTGCGTTTGTTCAAGCGTGGCACTGGGCGCTTTACTGACGCCGCCGTGCACGAGCGAGTCGTGCCGCAAGGCCCCGTATTGCAACTGAAGGGGCATTTCGAGCATTATCCGTATCCTAATCTGGATGCGCTGATCAACAAGATCAACCGTTATTCTTCGGACGCCGCAACCATGATGTACGCCCGTGGTAAACGGGCGACGGTGTTCAGTGCATTGGGCCACGGGTTTTGGACTTTTGTGCGTATTTATTTGATTCGTCGAGGGTTTCTTGACGGGCGCCACGGCTTGGTGCTGGCCGTGACGGCAGCGGCAGGCAGTTTTTTTCGATACGCCAAGCTCAGCTTTTTGTCTGATCAGCGTAAATAATCCTCAGTGAAGATCCTTTACACCAATTTCCACCCGCGTAATGGGGGCGGCCATACGACCTACATTACCAGCCTGGCAAAAGCGCTGGCGGGTGATCATCAGATCACCGTGGCTGCGCCGGACACGAGCCGGCTGTTTCGCTACGCGGGGGCGATTCCTGGTGTGCGCACCGTCGGTATGCGTTTCACGACGCGGCTGTCATCCTGGTTTGGCGAACGCGCCGCGTTGAGGCGTTTGATTGCGCAAGAGCGCTACGACATCATTCATGTCAATGGTTCGGCAGACCATAAGCAGGTCATGCTTGCACTGATGGGCATGCGCCATCGCCCGCGTGTTGTGTTCACCAAGCATAACGATCATCCCCTGGATTCCTTGGGCCATCGCATGCGGGCTGCCTTGGCGACAGATCATGTCATTGCCGTCAGCGACTTTGTGCGGAACATGGTGATGGCCTCGCCATATCGGCGCGTACCGACCACCACGATCCGGCATGGCATCGATACCGATTATTTTGCTCCGTTCGATATCACGCAGGTTTCAGAGACCGGGTCTTCTTCGGCAGAGGCGCTGCGCGATCATTATTTCGGTCCTGCCTGGCGTGGCCATTTATTGCTTGGCAGCGCTGGCGGTACCGATTATGCAAAGGGTTGGCTCGATCTCGTCGACGCCGCAGGCAGCCTACCTGCTGATCTGCGCGAGCGCATTTTCATTCTCGTGGCGGGTGATCTTCCCAATGACGACAAGCTGGCACGCGTACGCGCGGCAGGCATGCAGGACCAAGTCTTTTTCCCTGGTTTGCTGGACGACGTCCGCGATGCTCTGGCCTGTTGCCATGTCGGCTTCGTACTGTCCTATCGCGAAGCCTTGTCGTATGCCTGTCGAGAGGTGATGTCGCTGGGCTTGCCTGCATTGGTGAGCAATGCGGGCGGCCTGCCGGAAAATGTCCGAGACGGCGAGGATGGCTGGATCGTGCCCGTTCGCGATGTTCCCGCCATCGCTCAAGCTCTGACCTTGATGTTGCAAGACCCCAGCAGGGTGTCCATCATGGGGGCAGCGGCGCGGCGTAGTGCCGTCGATTTTTTTGGCCTCGACGATTTTGCTCGGGCGACCGTGGACGTTTATCGAGAGACGTTGACAGCCTGAGCTGACGAGCTGACGTCACAGACGTCTCGACTGCGCCGGGTCCTCATAGTTCATGGCAGTTCGCCTTCATCTCGGCCGGCCGTCGATCAGTCCGGCGGCGAGCCATCACACGGGGTGCTTCAGCGGCGAGGTGTCGAGTTCGAGGCGCATCAGCCATTGAAGCGCCTCCTCTCGGTTCTGGCCGCACATTTCCAAAGAGGCTTGCAGACCCGAGCAACAGGATGGCCGCTCAGGCTGGCCAAAAATCCGGCAACGCATCATTTCATCCAATTGGATGCAGGGCGTACCCGCAGGTTTGCCGTGCGGCATCCCAGGGATCGCGCTGGAAATCGACGGTGCCGTGCAGCACGCTCCGCACCCCGGGCGGCATTCCATGGCGGCCCCCATGCTCAGACCCATCCCCGCAGCCAATACACGAGCAGGCCGGCATACTCTTTGATAATGCTGCGGCTGGCATCGAGCGTTCGCATATGCGGCAGCCACGGTGTCACCGATCCATCGGGCGGCAAGAAAATCTGTGGCGGCGTCGAGGCCGGGATGGCAGACACGCCTTGCTTGGAAAAGGCGGCCATTGCGCGCGGCATATGCAGTGCCGAGGTCACCAGCAAGATGCGCTTGAAACCGTGCTCTTTCAGTTCTTCTTCGGTCTGCGTGGCATTTTCATAGGTCGTGCGGCTGGCGTTTTCCAGTACCAGGGCGCTTTCCGGGACGCCTTGTTGCTTCATCGTATAGGCCATGCCGCGAGCTTCACTGATATCGCCTTCCAGCGCCCCGCCAGACAGGACCACCTTAGGTGCTCGTCCGGCCTTGTATAGATTAGTGGCAGTATCTACCCGCACGATCGCTGTGTCCTTGTCGTAGGGTAGAAACCAATTGGCGCGCCCATTCGCCGTATTGCCGCCCAACACCACAATAGCGTCGGCGACGGGCAGTTCCGCCGCAGGCAGGTGCGGGTAACGTGCCTCGAGTGAGCCTCCCAGCCATATCGACGTCGCAGGCAGCGACCAGGCCGTCAGCCAGATGATGCCTGCAACAGCGAGAGCAGCGCCTGTCTTGCGAAAGCGAAACAGGCCTAGGACCAAACCCAGAACGACAAAAGTCACGCAGAGGTTTTGCGGAATAATGAGGTTGGCCAGGTAATTCGTAAAAGTCATGTAAAAAAATCCGGTCAAGCAGGTTGCAGCAAGTTGCCGACTTCACGTTCGACTTCGTCGGCAGCAGGCCAGTTCCCGTCCGATCCAAGGCAGATCGCACGGGGCGACCAGGGGCCCGTACGTCCTGGACTCGTGACGCCAAATAGCGTCAGTTGCGATGCATCAGCCGCTGCAGCGATGTGCGACACCCCAGAATCATTACATATCACCAATGAGGCGCGTGTCGTCAGCGCGGCAAAGGCTCCCAGAGGGGTAGCAGGCAGCAGGCGCGCTGTCGGCGCATTGCACTGCGCTTGCTCAACCTCGGCAGGAGGAGGGCACATTACCACGGTATGGCCATGTGCCTGTAACGCGCGCGTTAACGTATCAAAATGTGGCCAGACTTTAACTTTGCCTTTGTGCAGGCCAGTCGCTGTGGGGGCAATCAAGATAAAACGCTGTGCCGTCAGACCGGCCTCACGCAACAGCACATCTGCGGCCTCTTGCTGGGCGGCAGTGATGGGCAAATTCAGCGTTGAGTCCGGTTGTTCAGTACCTACTGGCAGTCCCCAACGCGCCAAAGCGCTGCGTGTCAGGTAATACCAGGATTGCACGGCGTGCAGGCGCGGGTCGGGCTTGGCAATCGGCCAGCGCAACAGCAGGCTGCGGCCATCGTCCCGATAGCCGGCGCTGGGGATTCCAGCCAGCCGAAACGTCGCGGCACTCGAGAGCGAGTCGGGCAGGGTCACGCCCCGCACCCGCTTCGCGGCCGCACCCCATGTGCGCCGATGTTCGCGCACAGCGCGGTAGTCCTCTTTCAGGCGGCCCTTCATGGGGATGAAATCATGTTTGACAACGCCGTCCAACAAGTCGCGCGCCCAGGGGCGTGCACAGACGACGACCGGCAAGCCAGTCGCGCTCAGGAGTGCCAGGCTGGGCAGGCTCATGCAAACATCGCCAACCCAATTAGGCAGACGGACATAAAGGCAAGAAATCTCTGATGTGGGCAACTTCAGTTCCTTGGAACGGTCGAACGGTACAATCCCGAGCACAATTGTATTAAAGCGAGCCCCCTCTTGAATTCTGACGCCCGTCACGCACCCGCTGGATCTCATCCGGTCAAGTCCGAACTCTGGAAGCGCGTCTATAGCCGCGTCGGTTCCTACTGGAAGGGGCTGCTGCTGGCTATCCTGCTGATGGCTGGCGCCGCCGCCACGCAGCCGACGCTGGCCATCATCATGAAGCCCTTGCTCGATGATGGTTTTGCGGGCACCAAGCCGTATTACGTGTGGGCGATCCCCCTCGCCGTGGTGGGTCTGATCTTCTTACGGGGAGTATGTAACTTTTTCAGCGATTACTTGTTGGCCTGGGTGGCCAATAATGTCCTGCTCGGCATGCGCCGCGACATGTTCGAGCGCCTGCTCGGCTTGCCCGATGCGGACTTCAAGCGCGGCGATACCGGGCGGCTGCTGAATCGCTTTACCATCGATGCCGGCAACGTCACCGGCTACGCCACCGATGTGATCACCGTCCTGGTGCGTGAAACGCTCGTCGTGATCGCGCTGATTTGCGTGCTGCTGTACATGTCCTGGATGCTGACGCTGATCATCCTGGTCATGCTGCCCGTGTCGGTCCTGATCGCGCGCGCATTCATTCGGCGCCTGCGTCGCATCAATCGCGAAACCGTTAATATGAATGCCGAGTTGACCCGTGTGGCCAGCGAGGGCATCAATGGTCAACGCGTCATCAAGCTGTTCGACGGCTATGAGGCGGAGCGCGGCCGTTTTGCGTTCGTGAATGCGCGCTTGCGCCGTTTCGCCATGCGGACTGCCACGGCCGATGCTGCCATGACGCCGTTGACCCAGGTCTGCATCTCGATCTCTGTGGGTGCCATCATCGCCGTAGCGCTCAGCCAGGCCAATCACGGCAATCTGACCGTCGGTAGCTTTGCCTCTTTTATGGCTGCGCTGGCCCAGATTTTTGACCCCATCAAACGCCTGACCAACCTCGCCGGCAAAATGCAGAAAATGCTGGTGTCGGCAGAGAGCGTCTTTACCCTGATCGATCAGGATCCCGAGGTCGATACCGGCACGCGCACTTTGCCCGAACCGGTGCGCGGGCGCATTGAGTTCCGTCAGGTCACGCATCGCTTTCCGGATGCCGAGCGCGACACCTTGCATGACGTTTCCTTTCAGATCGAACCCGGGCAGACCGTCGCCTTGGTCGGACGCTCAGGCAGCGGCAAGACCACACTGGCCAATATGTTGCCGCGTTTCGTCCTCCCTGGGGCGGGCGATATTCTGATCGACAATGTGCCGATCAATGAGCTCACCCTGCGCAGCCTGCGTTCCCATTTATCCTTGGTCAGCCAGGACGTGGTGCTGTTTGACGACACCATCGCGGCCAACGTGGGTTATGGCGCATTAGGGCAGGCGAGCGACGAACAGATACGCGATGCCTTGGCCGCCGCCAACCTGCTCGAGTTCGTCGACAGCCTGCCGCAGGGCATGCACAGCCCCGTGGGCGAAAACGCCGCCCGCCTGTCGGGCGGACAACGTCAACGCCTGGCGATTGCCCGCGCATTGATTAAAAATGCCCCGATCCTGATTCTGGACGAGGCGACTTCCGCACTCGATAACGAGTCCGAGCGTCAA
The DNA here is from genome assembly GCF_054780995.1 of Bordetella tumbae. Taxonomy (NCBI): domain Bacteria; kingdom Pseudomonadati; phylum Pseudomonadota; class Betaproteobacteria; order Burkholderiales; family Alcaligenaceae; genus Bordetella; species Bordetella tumbae. Next base: position 4,471 of record NZ_BAAGVG010000021.1, on the reverse strand, counting down.
GTTCAGTCATCGCTCGAGCGTCTCATGCGCGGTCGTAGCACGCTGGTGATTGCACACCGCCTGTCTACCGTGCAAAACGCCGACCGCATCATCGTTCTGGATGGCGGCCGGATCGTTGAGCAAGGCGCACATGCAGAGCTGTTGGCCGCACAGGGCCTCTATGCCTCGCTCTACAACATGCAATTCCGCGAGGACTGACTCGCCGCTTTAGCGCGGTGAGCCCCTCATGACAACAAACTGAATGTGTGCTGACAACTAGCTGAAGGTAAACTGATCTGATTCCGCTGCAATGGTGGGAGTCCGCCATGAAAGCGCCCTTTGTATTGCCGTGAGTGCGGACGAGGCCCCTGGCACGTCGATGCGTCTCGCAATATCCATACAGATCCGGGTACGCCAATGCTAGAGTTTCTGCAGACCCTTCATTGGGGGGCGGTATTTCAAATCATCCTTATCGATCTCCTGCTGGGGGGAGATAACGCCGTCGTGATTGCCTTGGCGTGTCGCGGTTTGCCGCCGGCCAAGCGTATGCAGGGCGTTCTTTGGGGCAGCGCCGGCGCCGTCATGTTGCGCGTGATCCTGATCAGTTTTGCCTTGGCTTTGTTGAGCGTTCCGTTTCTCAAAGTCTTTGGTTGTCTGCTGTTGCTCTGGGTCGGCATCAAATTGATGGTTCCTCAATCCGGCAGTCACGACAAGATCCAAAGTACGGCGTCTGTGCTGGCGGCAGTCAAAACCATCATCGTGGCGGATTTCGCGATGAGCCTGGACAATGTCATCGCCATTGCGGGGGCTGCTGAAAACACCCATGCCGATCATCAGATCTTCTACGTCATTTTTGGCCTGCTCGTCAGCGTGCCCATCATCATCTGGGGCAGCACCCTATTACTCAAGCTGATAGACCGCTTTCCCCTGCTGGTCGCGTTCGGGGCAGGGCTGCTGGGGTGGATTGCCGGCGGCATGTTGATCACAGACAGCTATTTTGTGCAGCGCCTGGGGCAGCCCACCACGGCAGCCAAGCTTGCCGCAGAGTTGGCGGGCGCATTCGTTGTCGTTGCCGTGGGCAAAAGGCTGGCCGCTTACCACCGTAGGCGAGAGCAAAAGTCGCGCGATTCCCTTGAAACGTAACTAATATACACAACGCCGTTTCAACCGAAGTTCGGCTTGAAATCCCTCGCATCTATGAGAAACAAGTCGTTTTATGTCCGTACTTGTGTCTCATCGATACATAAAGTCAATAATTAGTATTACAGAATTTTAATTTTGCCGATATGCTTTGCCGTCCCAGGGCGGGGTGGGAAAGCGGTGCAATGCAGCAATAACAATTCCCTAGAAAAGCAGGCGCGCTCTGAGAAAACCATAAACCGGTCTTAGCTTATCCAGGAGCCTATTGAATGGCCGATGTCTTGCGTTTTCCTAACGAAATTCGTTTATTGACCGTTGATCAAAACACTGTCCCCGGCTCCGATAGATTGGTGGTAGGCAGCTACGAAAAAGCCAGCTATGTCACCTTGTCAAATGAGTCGGGATCAACGGATGTCATGGATTTCACCGTGGCAGCAAACCAGGCGAATCTGATCATCAGTCCCGACTTTACGTTGGTAGACGGAATACATGTCCGCTTTGAGGCGTTGGATTCCACGATGCTGTCAACAGGGACGACCGTGTTTTATCCCGTCGTTGAGTCGCTCGATTTCACGATGGGCTCGAACACGACATTGGAATATGTCCAGCCCAGTTCCGGTGACAGCACTTCAATCGGCAGTGTCAATCTGAACATGACCGCGAGCGGTACCTCTTTTATCTATACCCCCAGCGACGTAATCCAGGACAATCTGCTGATCAATGGGTTGGGTCCGGGGAGCACGATTCAGGTCGTTGGCGCTGATTCGTCCTCGCTTAATGGCGACCAACTGGCATTTGTGGACGCTCAAGGCAATCAGATCGCTCAGTTTGGGGTGCAAAACATACTGGACGTTTCCAAGCTGCGCTTTGAGGGCGGTACCGTCAGTTATGCCTGCTATTTGAAAGGGACCCACATCGCCACACCGGACGGCGAGGTCAAGATCGAGACATTGCGCACAGGCGACAAAGTCATGACGGCCAACGGGGGCGTGGCCACAGTAAAGTGGGTCGGCTATCGCACTTTGTATCGCAGGTCCATTCCGGCATCACATGCTGCCAAAGCGTTCCCCATTTTGTTCAAGAGGGACTCCTTGGCCGACAACGTGCCGCATCGGGACTTAATGGTATCTCCGTGGCATCATCTGTTCTTCGACGGCATGCTTGTGCCGGCATTTGCGCTGGTGAATGGCAAGACAATCGTTCAGCAGCTCGACATGCCCAAGTTCCAGTACTTCCACCTGGAGCTGGAGTCATTCGACATCCTTCTGGCAGAGGGCGTGCCCGCTGAGTCCTACGTGGACACAGGCAACCGGTCCATGTTCCAGAATGCGTCCACGGTATCGCTGCGAGCAGATTTTGAGCCGCCAGTAGGGCGCCAGAAAATCCCCGGCATCCGTATCGTGCGTAAGGGGGCACCAGTCCAAGCGCTGCAGCAGGCCCTGATGGACCGCGCAAACCGGCTGGAAGCAGCCGCCCCTGCGCCGGAAGAGATCCGACGCCGGGCATAGCCGCCGCTTTGTCCCAGGATCAGCGCTCCTGGGAAACGACACCCTTCAAACCAGGATGATGTCGTACTGCTCTTGCGAATAAGCCGTCTCGACTTCCAGCGAGACCGGCTTGCCGACGAAATCTCCCAGCATCGCCAGATGCTGGCTTTCTTCTTCCAGGAACAGGTCCACGACATTTTGCGAGGCCAGAATACGGAACTCGCGCGGATTGAACTGACGCGCTTCCCGCAAAATCTCGCGCAGGATTTCATAGCAGACCGTACGGGCCGTGCGCACATTCCCCCGCGATTCGCACATAGGGCAGGGCTCACACAACTGATGCGCCAGCGAATCCCGCGTGCGTTTACGCGTCATTTCCACCAGCCCCAACTGCGTAAATCCGTTGACTGTCATGCGGGTACGATCGCGTGCCAGCGCCTTTTTCAGTTCGGCCAACACAGTTTCCCGATGCTCCAGGTCCTCCATATCGATGAAATCCAGGATAACAATGCCCCCCAGATTACGCAGTCGCAATTGGCGGGCGATAGCCTGGGCAGCCTCCAGATTGGTCTTGAAAATCGTGTCATCAAAGTTGCGGCCACCCACAAAACCACCCGTATTGACGTCTACGGTGGTCAGCGCCTCGGTCTGATCAATAATCAGGTATCCCCCCGATTTCAGATCTACCCGGCGCGACAGGGCTCGCGCGATCTCGGCATCCACATTAGCCGTATCGAATAGCGGACGCTCACCACTGTAATGTTGAATACGGTCCGCCACTGATGGCGTATAGAGACGCGCCCACTCGATCAAGGCCGTGGTCGTCGTACGCGAATCCACCTGAATGGTCCCGGTATTGGCTCCGACCATGTCGCGCAACACACGTTGCTCGAGCGTCAGGTCATGATGCAGCAGGGCGGGGGCGGGGTTGCTGCGAGCCGCGGCTTGTACGCTCGCCCAGAGCTTACGCAGGTATTCCAGATCCGCACTCAGCTCATCGTCGGTGGCGCCTTCGGCCTGAGTACGCACGATCAAACCCCCTTTCTCATCCTCGGGGATGAGTGCCTGCAGGCGTTCGCGCAGTTGAATCCGCTCAGCTTCCGAGTCGATCTTTTGCGAGATACCAATATGCGGGTCATGCGGTAAGTACACCAACATACGTCCGGCGATACTGATTTGAGTCGAGAGGCGAGCTCCTTTGGTGCCCAGCGGGTCTTTGATCACCTGCACCATTAGGGTCTGACCCTCGAATAGCAGCTTTTCGATAGGGGTAGGCGTCAGGCCTTGGCTGCGCTCACTGCGGTTCTCGCGCAGGTCCGCAATATGAATAAAAGCGGCGCGCTCCAGGCCTATCTCTATAAAAGCACTCTGCATCCCGGGCAGCACCCGCACGACGCGGCCCAGATAAATATTTCCCACATGTCCGCGCTGAATACTGCGTTCTACGTGCAATTCCTGTACTGCGCCCTGTTCCACCAGGGCAACCCGTGTTTCAAAGGGGGTGATATTGATCAGGATGTCTTCGCTCATAAGCTCAGGTCGCGTTATCGTGGATTCAGCGTCAATAGTAAACGGTGACAGACGGCTGCCGATCTTTATATCGCCCTATATTGAATCAATGGGCTGGTATGGCGTACGTCTGTGAGGCCGCATAGGGAAAACAGCTCGGAAAATCCGTCTGAATCTGCCTCGTCCCCAAATTATTTTCAAATTTATCGACCGATTTGCCAACGCCTCAAAAAATCGTGTATAGTCTCGCTCCTTCGCTGCTTGAACACGAATTCAGACGAAACGCAGTTTCAGACGAGGCGGGTTGAGGGGGTGGGGCCGAAGTGGTGACGCAGTAAATTCCCGCGATGATGATT